>CAMCQX010000309.1 GCA_945876985.1 Chitinophaga pinensis | reverse complement strand
GACTAGACCATCAAAATCTACCCACCCGCTTGGCTGGACGCTCGGCCCGCATGATGGTCGGTCCCTCGCTCGCCACAATTCAAGCTAATATCTATAATTCGCCATTGGGTGTGTTTTAGTGAAACGGCACCAACAATATTTTTATTTCTTTTTTTCTTCATACTTTTTCCATTGCTGAAAAAGTATGCAAAAAAGCTAGACCACACTTCGACAAGCTCAGTGACCGATGCTACCCGCCCGCATTGCCCGAAGCACGGCCCGCATGATGGTCGGTCCAACGCTCGCTAAAAATCAGGCTTTTATCTTCAAAATCTTTAAATCCTGTAAATCTTGATTCAGACAAATTTTTAGAGACGTTTAAATAAACGTCTTTTTGAATTCAAATTGTGACCAGTTCAATTTGTCCGTGGTTGGTGTCCTCACCAATCCATACACGCATTTATCATTTCCACCCCGGTCTGTGACCACCCCTCAAGAGGGGAATTTTCGCCATTGATGGTGTTTAAGCAAAGCGTCACCAACAATATTTTTCTTTTATGATTGGTTGGTGAAAACACCAACCATAGGCAATTGCCAGAAGCTAGATGCCAGTAGCCAGAAGCTAATGTTTTAACCGTCTGACGCAGTCAACGCAAAAGGCCTATTATGCGTCTGACGGTAGTTAAATTTAAACAACTGCCTTATCATTCTTCCAAAGTAATAAATCTTTGTTGGTAATGATTAGGTCCTTTTTTTCTTTGAATTCATCAATTGAAAATAACACATACCTAATTTTCTTTTTGATGTGTTTTTCTGCTTTTTCAATTAAAACATTTAAATAATCGCGGTTTACGTTTCCAACAAATACCAAATCAATTAATTCACTGTCAACGCCACGACCTAAATCACCTATTAAATACACTTCATGTAAATCACCAAGTTGGTTAATTACTGTTATAAATAATTGATCAAGACCAGTAAACTTCATTAAAATACTTTTTATTTCCGGAAATAAAGGATGTTTTAAATTGGCATTGAATATTTTCTTGTTTCCGTTGCTATTGCTTTCTAATAAACCTGCAGCTTCTAATTTATTTAATTCTATTCTGATAGAATTGGTAGAATCGCCAAATTCACTTTCTAAACCACGTAAATAGTCCCTGTTACTGCTATTCAAAAAGAATTTTAGCAATAATTTGATGCGTGTTTTGGATGTAATGAGGGCTTCGAGCAAATTTCAGTTATGAATTATGAAGTATAAATTATGAAATACTAATTATATCCTCACGACAGATTGGGAATTATGGATGTTACTGAATTTAAATCAAATTTGAAAATAGATTTATAAAGTTTCTAAAAATAAATATTGACTTTCTTAAAATCCTTAAAAAATTTATTTTCTATTGGAATTTTTTAACGATACAAACTATATGTTAAACAGTTAAAAAACTTAAAACTGTTCACTTAAAACTTAACACTATTACAAAGCTTCGCTTGGTGAGTCACAGTTTTATGTGTCAAATAGATTTAATATACTCTCTAATAAAATATTATTGAGTACATTTATTGCTCAATATTAAATAGTTTAAATTAGAAAAAAAAATATTTTAACATAAATAATGATTAGATAACATATTTTTTGTTTAATTAATTGAAATTTAGTATTTTATTTTTTAATGCTATTTTTCATAAGTTTATTAAAGCATGAAAATAAGTTTGAAATTTTAAGAATTAGATAAATTCGGATTACAAATCCGAACAGGCTTGTAAAAATAGGAATGGATTGGTGAGGACACCAACCATGGACAAACCACACCGGCTGATAACAAATCCGAACTAGCTAAAAATTCAATATCAAACCTCCAAACTTTCCACTTCTAATACTTCGCCAGGTTTTAGGTTGTTCAAGTGGATTTTTCCAATTCGTACCCTAAATAATCGAAGGGTAGGAAAACCCGCTGCGGCAGTCATTTTTCTTACTTGCCTAAATTTTCCTTCTTTTACAGTAATCGAAATCCAGCAAGTAGGTCCATGTCTTTCATCCCTGATTTTTTTGGTGCGTGACGCAAAGTTTGGGTTTTCTGTTAATGCAAATACTTTACATGGAAGTGTTGTATATTTTTCGCTTCTAATGCCTATTTCTACTCCATTTTGTAAAAGGGCAATGGCTTCAGGCGTAATCATTCCATCTACTTGTGCGTAATATTCTTTTTCTACTTTTTTACTTCTAACTGTTTCGCTCATTTTACCATCGGTGGTTAGTAAAAGCAAGCCTTCACTGTCTTCGTCTAATCGGCCAATGGCCATGGTGCCTTCTGGAAAATCATGTAATTCACCCAACAATTTTTTCTTAGTAGTATTGGTAATAAACTGGCTTACCATTCCAAATGGTTTATGAATAATAAAATGCCGATAAACGAACTCCATTGAATACTTAAAAATTTTTGATAGGAGTGAGCAAGTGTTCTAAACCATTCAGTTTTATTTCGTACATGGTTTCTAATTGAACACCTAATTTGCCTTTAGGGAAACCTTGTCGGTTTATCCATTCCAGATAATGAACGGGAATATTGCAAAGCAATACGTCTTTGTATTTGCCGTATGGCATTTTAGTATTTACTAAGCTTAATAAAATTTCCTTGTGGTTATATTCCATTTTTATAAAAGGCGAAAATATTTATTTTATCAAATGATTACTAATTTATAATTCCTTTATGATAATTTTATTTTTAATAACTAAAATTATAAAAATAACGCAGTGAATTTGTATTATAAGTATAAATTCGCAGCACTAAATTTTTAAAAAAAAACTATGCAAGAAGTTTATATTGTATCTGCCGTACGTACGCCAATAGGCTCATTTGGTGGAAGTTTATCGAGTTTAACAGCTACTCAATTAGGCGCAAAAGCCATTAAAGGTGCTATAGAAAAAGCAGGTATTGCACCTTAATTAGTGCAAGAAGTATTTATGGGAAATGTAATGAGCGCAGGTTTAGGCCAAGCTCCAGCTACCCAAGCAAGTATTTTTGCT
>CAMCQX010000308.1 GCA_945876985.1 Chitinophaga pinensis | reverse complement strand
AAACATTTTTAATTGAAATGTTATTTTGCTTTACTAACAATAAATTTACCAATAAAACAATTCCAATAATACTTGCAACTTGCAAACCAATTAATGGTTGAAACAAGGCTGCTAAACCACATAATATACCAGAAAAAAAATATTTATTTTTGAATAAATAAACAAAAGCCCAACTACAAAAAACTTCAGCCAAACTACTTCCCACTAACATATTGTCTTGAAAATAATTTCCTCCAACAGTAAAATGTCGAAATAAAAACAAGTAAGAAACTACTGCTAAAAACGATTTTAATTGATTGTTGTAAAAGTAATTTGCCAATTCATACAAACCCGCAATGGCTGCGTATAAGCATACAAAATAAATAAATAAACAACTGGCTTTTACTCCAAAAATTAATGAGAATCCATAAACAAAATAAACAAAGTAATAACGAACTGTAAAAGTTTGATTATAGTAATTAAGGAAAAAATCGTTGGAATAAAGTTGCGGATTTAGTTTTTGATAAATTTGGGGTAAATGTTCTGCTTGGTCGCCAGTATTGAATAAATATCCATTGCATAAAATATATGCAATGGATATCAAAAGAAATATAAAGTATTTTGATTTAAATAGTTTCAAAGTTTAATTTATATTTTAATAAATGTAAATATTTTTAGAACTTTAAAGAAACACCAATCATTACATGTCTTTGTTGTAAATACCTAGCAGGATTAGTAGGAGGAGGTCCGCCATTTCCCAAACGAGGATCAATAAATCTTGGATCTGTCCATGTTTCAGGAACATTATCACCATTATTGTAAGCATCTCCAGTAACAGGATTTACAATAGAAGCATTTTGATTATCAAAAATATTACTCACTTGAATGTTCCAAGCAAATTTTGCTTTTTTGAAATTTACAAATTTGGTAAAAGTAAAATCGGCCCAAAACCAATATTCACCAATTTTACTCCATCTTGCATCAGGATTAGGATCTGTAACATAAATTGGTCGGCCAGTTTGCACATCATTTCTTGAGAAAATAGCGGGTGTATATCTTATACCAGAACGAGTAACAGTTTCAAAATAAAAGCTCATATTATTTAACCAACTTTTGTTAAATAAACCTTTTTTTCTGTTGATTTTAAAAATATGATTTGTTTTAAAATCTATGGGTACATCCCAAGGTAAATAATATTCTTTAGTATCTTCAATGGCACCACTTGCCAACAATTCTTTTAGTTTTTCATTAGCACTTGCACTTTGTCCGGTTGTAACCATATATGCAAATGATGCTTGCCCTTGGTACCAAGTTCCAATACGTTTGATGTATCCAATTTCAATTCCTCTACTGCGCGCAAAATCAGAATTGATGCGCATGGTTCTGGTAACATCTCGGCCTGTAATGTCTTTTACAATTACAGAAGCTGTGGTAATAAATTCATATTTATCTTTCCAAAATGCTGAAATTGTTAATGCATCATTGGTGGTTAATTGTGAACGCAAACCTATTTCATAGCTAATATCTACTTCAGGATTTAAATTTGGATTTCCAACCGCAGCAGCTGTGCTTCTATCTTGGTACAAAGGATTTAAACCCGGATAAATAAAAGAAGGATGTGGCAAAATTGTGGTATGTCCGTAATTAAAATACAACATTTTATTTTCGGCAATTGGGAAACTTCCAGAAATTTTTGGTAGGAAACGCAACTTGTAATTCATGTCGCCAATTTTAGTTGTAAAAGCCAAAAAATCATCTCTTATTTCGTCCCTTATTGGTGAGCGTTGGTCAGCCACCGCATCATCTATGTATTTTCCTGGTGCCCAGTATTCAAAGCGCCCACCAATACTAGCTACCAAACCTTTGTATTTAATTTGGTCGGTTACATAAAAACCTCCTCTTCTTGGATTCACTTTCCAAACATCACTTTGTTGCCCAAGTCTGAACGATTGCGATTGAGAGCCATCGGCTAAAGTAATCGGAGCGCCAATCCAAGGACGAATGATATCAATCCAAAGCATTTCTTGAAACTTCATTTCAAATCCAAAAGTGAATTTGTTCATTGAATTTTTCGAATATAAATTTCCTTGCGATTTCAATACATATTCTTCTAAATAATGGTGATGCCATAAACTGGCAATTCCATTGTTATTGTTAAATCCGTCTGAGAATTGAACAAATCTCACATCTTTGTAATCCGTTGGCAAAAAGATAGTGGTTGGAAATAAATTTATAGAATTGGCATCAAACTCTTGATTTACATTACTCGGTCGCCAGTCGCGGCCATTAGCATCGGCACGTAATTGCACAAAAAATCTAGAAGCAGTAACATCATAACTAAAGCGTTTATTAACCGATTGTTTGTAGTTAATTACTTGCATATAAGCATCGTGGGTAAATGTATTAG
The DNA here is from genome assembly GCA_945876985.1 of Chitinophaga pinensis. Lineage (GTDB taxonomy): Bacteria > Bacteroidota > Bacteroidia > UKL13-3 > UKL13-3 > JAAFJM01. The sequence goes on along the minus strand of CAMCQX010000308.1, from coordinate 653 downwards.
CATTGTCCATTTGCTTGCTAAAATTATATTGGAATCCGGGTTGAAAAGGAACGTCATTACCAAATATTCTTAACATGTTAATGTCTTGGTTGATACTAATTGAACGCAATAAACTAAAGGTAAATTTTTTATTGTTTTTTAAATCGTAATTTACCTTAACAAATGCACTCCATCTATTGTCCTGAAAAGGACTAAAATTAGTATTACTGTAAAGTGATGAAACAACTTGATTAGCGGGATTTCTGTAAAATTCATCGCTAAAAGAAGAACGCAAAGCCACTGAAAATTTAACTTTATTTTTTAAAGTTTTTTTCATGAAAGGTCCACTTACATTTAGTTCAGCTACTTGACTATTCCAATTTGCTTTTGAAGTTTTGTTAAATCCAAAATCATCTCTTTTATAACTAGCATTTATTTCATATTTATCGCCACCACGCTTGGTTTTAGTGCTCACCACACCTGAAGTTGCATCACCCACATCAGCACCAATTCCTCCAGTTGTAATTTCAATTTCACTGATTGCATTTGAACCAATATCTAATCCAAAACCAGTTCCAGAAAGTGGATCTGGAACATTTACTCCATCAATATAAGTTCCTGTTTCATAAGTTCTACCACCTCTAATGTTTACTCCTGCTGGCGATTGAATTACA
>CAMCQX010000307.1 GCA_945876985.1 Chitinophaga pinensis | reverse complement strand
AATAAAATTATATAAATTGCACAACTTAAAGGCAAAATATTGGCTTGAAACAGTTTTGGCAAACACATAAAAAATGGATTACATATTTAAAAATTGCTTTAGCAGTTTTTACCATTGCGTTTATTCTTTATAAATTATTGGTTGCTTATCAAATAGATAAAAAATTTATTCAGTTTCAATTTAACTTTTCATTCCAAAATTCTTTATTCCTTTTGCTGGCTATTTTGCTACTTTTTGCAAATTGGGGATTAGAAACTGCAAAATGGCATTTATTGATTAATCAATTTGAAAAAATAAGTTTTCGTAACTCCTTAAAAGCTGTTTTATCGGGAGTTACTCTAAGCATTATTACGCCAAATCAAATTGGAGATTTTGCCGGAAGAGTCATTCACTTGCAAACTTTAAACAAAATAAAAGGCTCGTTAATTACCGTTATAGGCCATACTGCGCAGGTTTTAGTTACCGCTATTTTTGGAATGTACGCACTTTTGGCCTTTACCGCTAAAGCCGATTTTTACGTTTATATTTATTGGAAACAAATAGCTTTTGCGTTTTTTATTATGCATGTTTTTGTAGTTATTGCTTATATAAGAATTGATATATTGTATAACATATTAAGTCGCACAAAATTTTTCAATAAAATTGAAAAATACATCATTGTTTTTAAATCGTATTCTAAAACTCAGTTAACAAAAGTGTTGCTTTTTTCTATCATTCGTTACACCGTTTTTATGGTTCAATACATGTTGTTATTGCAATTTTTTGGAGTTCATATTGGCTTAGTAAATAGTTTTATAGGTGTAGTTGCTGTGTTTTGTATTCAATCTGTGGTGCCAAGTTTTATTCTGTTAGATATTGGTTTACGTGGTGCTGCAGCAATTTTTGTTTTTGAGGAATTGAGTAATTTTGATAAAAGCATTGAGTTAGGTGTTTTGCTTGCAGCCTATTCACTCTGGATTATCAACATGATGGTTCCATCACTTTTAGGGCTAGTTTTTATTTTAAAACACCGTTTTTCTAAATGATCTTTTGGACTTATTTTTCATACGCTTTAACTGCTGGTTATTTTATTTTAATCGCCTTTTTCTATGTTGGATTATTAGTAATTATATACCGAACAAAAAAGTCGGAAACAATAGTTAAACCAAGTGTTTTAAACACTTTTTCTATTGTTATTGCTGCTCGCAATGAAGAACATTTTATATTTAAATGTTTGGCATCAATTACCAATCAAAATTTTGATAAAACTCAATTTGAAATCATTGTAATTAATGACCATTCAACCGACAAAACTTTAGAGATTGTAAATCAATTCAAAATTCAGCATTCAACATTCAAAATTTCAATCATTGACTTAGCAAATTTTGAAAATATTAACAATAAAAAACAAGCCATTACCAAAGGAATTAATGATGCCATTTTTGATTATATTATACTAACTGATGCCGATTGTGTAAGAGGAAATTTATGGTTACAAAGCATCAATGATTTTATTAATATTTCAGCTTCAAAATTAATATATGCTCCGGTGGAGTTTAAAGCAAAAAATATTTTCGAAAAACTACAAGCATTAGAGTTTGCAGGCTTAGTAGGAGTAGGGGCTGCCGCCATAGAACTAAAAAATCCAAATATGTGCAGCGCAGCAAATTTAATATTTGAAAAGCAAGTGTTTTTTGAAGTAAATGGCTACACCGATAATGAACATATTATGACTGGTGATGACGAGTTTTTAATGCATAAAATATTTAAAAAATATCCCAACCAAGTAAAGTTTTTATTTGATAAAAATGCCATTGTGGAAACTGGTGCAAATATTACTTTAGCACAGTTAACTGAACAGCGAAAACGTTGGGTAAGTAAAAGTACCAAATATGAAAATAGATACATTACTTTAATTTTGATAATGGCTTATTTTTATAATGTGAGCATGGTTTTAAACGTATTTTTTGATTGGCATCTGGCATTGAATCAGCTAGTTTTTAAAATGTTTATAGAAGGTTTGTTTTTATTTACCATGCTTAAATTTTATAATAAAAAAACCTTTATTTTATTGCTTCCTATAGCCGAAATATTTCATATTATTTATGTAATAATTATTGGTATTTGGGCTAATTTTGCAACTTATAAATGGAAGGAAAGAACCCACCAATAATAATATGAATTACGAATTAAGCGAAATAGATTACGATATTTTAGATGTTTTATACTTTGTAGAACCTTTTGAAAAAATATTAGAAGAAGTAGCTGCTCCACCCAAAATAGTAGCAGATTGCTTAAAGCATTTAATAGCTAAAAAATATGTGGTTGCCATGCTTTTTGACGAGGAAAAACAAGATTATTTGAAAAGCTTTATATATGATGCTGATGACATGAATGCCTATAGTTATTTGGCTACCAAAGATGGCATGTTAGCACATAACGGAAGACTATAAGGAATTAAAATTACATTTTTTCTGTTCTTGGAGAGAACTAAAAGCTAATTTTCAAAACACTTTTCGAATCGTTTCCTAGCTTATAATCGTTACTAATTTGATAGGGAATTAATGCTACAATTTCGTTGGTTTTTTTGCTTACTAAAACCATGCATTTTTGCTTCTCAAAAACATTAATTTTTTTGTCAATTAAATAATCACTCACCAGCTTGCTGCCATTCATTCCAAGTGGCTTGAAACGGTCGCCTTGCTGCCAAGTTTGAATAATAAATTCATTGCCAGTTTTTTCTATGTTTAGGTATAAAAAATCTTTTGAAAAAATACTTGGTTTTTCATTCATTATTTCAAAGCAAATTTCACCCATGGGTGTGTTCATTTTTTGAATGGTATTACCAATCAATAATGTTTGATGAAATTCTTCCACTTTTCGTTCACGAACGATCATAAATTCTCGATCAATTAATGCTTCGTGGGTTTCACTTTCAAATATAATTCCACTGTTATTTTCATGGTTTTCTATCATGTTTAAAATAGCAGTTTCATTCATATTGTATTCACTCAAAATACTGAAAAGTAAGCTAGTTACAGCCGCATGTTGCATAATTTC
>CAMCQX010000306.1 GCA_945876985.1 Chitinophaga pinensis | reverse complement strand
TCGGTTGACTCCATAGTAAGTAGTAACGGACAAGAAGACCATGTAAGTATGGGTGCAAATGCTGCAACAAAATGTTTGCGAGTTGTTAAAAATTTAGAGCGAATTGTGGCCATAGAATTGCTAAACGCAAGTCAAGCTTTGGAGTTCAGACGTCCGTTAAAAAGTGCTTCAAAAATTGAAACTTATATAGCTGCTTACCGTAAATTAGTTCCATTTGTAACCAAAGATAGATTCCTACACGATGATATTGAAAACAGTGTGTTGTTTTTGAATAATACAGCAGTTTAAACTTGTATTTTAAACTATGTTAAAGTATAAAACTTTAACAAAACTGATAAACTAAAATTGATATATAAATCCGGCTTGGTTAGTGCCAATAATGGGCAAAAATCCATTGTTATTCATTTTCCATTTGTATTGGTGTGTGGCGTAAACTAATTTAGTAGCAGCAATTCCTATTCCTGCGCCTACCATTACATCTGAAAACCAATGTCGGTTATTTAACATACGCATGGCACCTACAGTAGTTGCAATGGTATAACCTGTAATATAAACCAAAGGTTTATCTTTAAATTCTTGGTGCAAAACCTCTGCTAAAGTAAACGCAAAGGAAGTGTGTCCGCTAGGAAATGAATTATTTGCAGAACCATCAGGACGTAATACTTGCGTACTATACTTTAAAATATATACAAACGCTAAACTTATTATTACACTTTTACCTGTTAGTACCGCTTGATTGGCAAAATTACTATTGCTTTTTACATGAAAAAAATCGAGACCAAGCATCAATAAACCGGGAGCAAAAGCAATATAATCATCGGCTGAATTATTAAATGTAGCAAAGTTTTCATTTCTATAATTTCTAACAGCCATGCTACTTGGGAATCCATTATCATTCAAACTCAACAAGCCATAAGTTATAAAAACAGCAGGAATTATATAACTTTTTAAACCATATTTTTTGTTGTAAAAACGAGTAGAATCTCCTTGTTGCGCTTGCGCAAAATTTAAAATGATGGAAAGTAAAACTACTAAAAAAATCTTCATTTTTTAATACGAATTATTAATAATAGCTGAAGCATAAACAGCTGCGGTTTCTGTTCTTAATATGTTTTGTCCAAGTGAAATAGTTTTGAAATTATTTTCTAATGCGATTTTAGCTTCCAAGTCAGTAAAGTCGCCTTCAGGTCCTATTATTAATAAGGTTGATTTTTTCAAATCAATGGATTCATTGATGGTTAAAGAATGTTCATTGCACCATGCTATTAAGCAGTTCGAATCACTTGTTTTTTGGTTTAAAATAAACTGCTTGTATGAAATAATATTATTCAATTTGGGCAGCCAATATTGTTTACTTTGTTTAATAGATTGAATCAAAATTTTCTCACAACGTTCCATGTTTATTTTGTTTCGTTCAGAGTTTTCGGTTTCAATAAATGAAATTTCATTCACCCCAATTTCAGTACATTTTTCTAACATCCAATCCATTCTGTCAAAGTTTTTAGTGGGTGCTATTGCAATGTGCAAATTGATTGCCTTGGCAGGAAAATGAACCTTTTCAACTACTTCCAATTTACATTTTTTGGGGTTATCATCAGTTATTTTACAAATAGCTTTATTGCCTTTCCCATCAATTAATATGATTTCATCGCCAACTTTTTTTCTTAAAACCCTTACGCAATGTTTCGATTCATCTTCGGGAAGTTCAACTGTATTGTTTTCAAGGTTTTGATGGAAAAATAATTGCATATTTTGTTCATAAAAAAAGACGTATCAATTACGTCTTTTAAGTGTTTTTTTATTATTAATTATATAATATTCTAAGCAATAACAGCTGCTTTTACATTTAAAGGATTGGATTGTTTTTGTACAAAATCAGATAATTTACTTACACCCATCTGACTATTTCCGTTAAATTCAGCTCCTGATTCAATTACTAATTTTTGCGATTTGATATCACCAATAATTTTAGCAGTTGATTTTACTGTTAATAAATCCTCAATAGAAATATTACCATTCACAGAGCCTTGTACATCGCAATTTGCTGCTTTTACATTTCCATCAACTTTGCTGCTAGGACCTAAAACTAGTTTGGTTTTTACAGTTATAGAACCTTTTACAATTCCATCTATTCGTAAATCACCTTCTGAATTTAAATCACCAAAAATGCTAGTTCCCGCATTTATAATATTTATTTCTTGAGGATTAAATTCCTGATCTTTATTGCTTTTAAATATTGCCATAGTTCAATTAATTAAAAATAATGTTTATAACACCTAAATAACAAAAGTAAGTATTTTATTATTGCAAACAAATTTTTTAATTTTATTATCTAATAACCTTGACTAAAAATACTTTACAAAGAGTTAATTAACCCTTTCAATTTCAATAGATGAAACAATTATTAAATATAAAATAGTTTAATAATCAATTATTATTATGTACAATTGTATTAAAATTAATCATTAAAAATATGAATATTTACGTTTCAAATTTAAATTACAGTGTTTCAAGTGAGCAGCTTCAACAATTATTTGAAGGCTTTGGTGAGGTTACTTCAGCAAAAATTATTTTAGATAAAGATTCTGGCCGCTCACGTGGTTTTGGATTTGTAGAAATGCCAAATGAGGTGGAAGCCAATACTGCCATTGAAAAAATTAATCAAACTGAACATGTTGGCAAAGTTTTAAATGTAACTGAAGCTCGTCCAAAGGCTAAAGGTTTAGGAAGAACTCTTGGTGGAATTGAATAAAAAACAACAATGAAAGAGATTCAAATAGATTCTAAAAATATTTATTATATAAAAAAGCTGACTTAAAAGTCGGCTTTTTTTATGGCAAAGCTTAAAAAAAATAAATTGTTTTTACATTCTTTTAGGTTTAAATTTTTTAGCTCAATTAATAATTGCACTTTTGCAGACTAATGGAAATAAAAACTGCCGAATTTAAAATTGCTGCATCTAACGCAGCTGGCTGCCCCAAAGGTGCTTTACCCGAATTTGCTTTTATTGGTAGAAGTAATGTTGGTAAATCATCATTGATA
>CAMCQX010000305.1 GCA_945876985.1 Chitinophaga pinensis | reverse complement strand
TTAAATTACCTGAAACTGTAGGATATGTAATAGCTCCTGTGGTAGTAGCCGCATTTCCTCTTCCTTTTAAGTAACCCCATAATCCATTAACCTGATTACCTAATATAGTATCAAAAGGACTGGTATTTACACTCCAATATTTATTTATTCTTTGGCTTGCCTCTCCTAAATCGGCTAAAGCCAATATGTTTCTAGTATTATCAAAAGCATTGGTTCTATTGGTAACCCAAACTTCTATGCGTGTAATATTTACATTGCTATTAATAATTGGCAATCTTCCTACAGCATTGTCAAAACTTTGGTAAAAATGTTGTGCTAAAAAGAAGTGACGATTCATGTCGTATGCACTTGACTGAATTTCAAACTTGGTACTAGTGGCGCCTCCTTGTAAAGTTGTTTCTGAACTTTTTCCTCTTTGTTGTGATACAACAGTTGTAGCTGTTAATCGACCAAACTGCATGGTGGCTTTTACACCAAACAAACTCTGACTTCCTTGAATTAGCGTAGAGTTTAACGGTAAACTTACGTTTCCTAATTCTATTTTTTTGATAATATCATCCTCCTTGCCCGCATAATCTAACTTCATTTGATTTTCAAATTCAAAAGTAGCTTCGGTATCGTAATTCATATTTACTTTAACCTTATCGCCAACCGAACCTGCCACATTTAACTGTATTTTTTGCTTAAAATCAAACTGTGAAGTGCTTTGTTGGCGCAATGAAAATGCAGGATTACGAACTTCATTTCCGTTATATGAAAATATAAGTTCAGCATTTCCTCTCGGTCTAATGTCAATGATAGAACTACCAAATATTTTATCAAATATTTTACTTGGAACTATAATTGGGGGAATTAAATTACTGCCTTTGGCAAAATTATTAGCCTGACTTCTTTGGTTAAAGTATTTTTTATTGGCTACTTTATTTTCATTAGCCATTCGTTCTTTAAAACCTTCGCTTGCTGGCAGTTTTGTATTATAACTTCCAACTTTAGACGATACATTGTATTGGTTTTTTTCAGTATCCAGTTCATATTTAGTTTTAATATTTGGTGGATCATTTAAATCGAATGGATTTTTACTACCAGAAGTTTCCCAAGGTTTTTTGTCCTTAATAGGAAAAGGCATTTTAGAACTTGTATCCTTCTTTTGGGTACTATCGGGTGGAGATATAAAAAAGCTTTTGTGTAGGCGCATTGCTCTTGCGTCATTGGTGGAAACCAATGCCAAGGCCATGCTACTTAAAATAGTAACTATACTTAATTGAAATATAAACGGTTGTTTTCTTTTAATTATCAATGTAGTTTTTTAAGAATAGGCTTTGTCTTTTTTTTAAAATTGTTTATGTAAAATTATAGGAGAATTTGTTGTTAAAACCATTGTTTGATAGGCAAACTATAATTGTTTTAACGATTGTTTTACCAATTGTTCAACGGTAAACTCCGGATTTGATTGTCTTATTTTTATTAATACTTTTTCGGCTTCATTTTTAGAAAAACCTAAAGAAATTAATGCCGATAAAGCTTGTTCTATCATGGTGTTTCTTACTCCACTTGTGGTGTTTTGAGGCTCATTTAGGTTTATTAATTTAATTTTATCTTGTAAATCAATCACCAATCTTTGAGCTGTTTTTGGTCCAATTCCTTTTATTGACTTTAACAAAGTCCAATTTCCACTGCCTATAGCATGCTTTACCTCGGCTGGTTTTAACGATGACAATATCATTCGGGCAGTGTTTGTTCCCACACCACTTACTGATATCAATTGAAGAAAAAGTTGTTTTTCCTCATCGTCTGCAAAACCATAAAGTGTATGCGAATCTTCCTTAATACTTAAGTGAGTTAATAGTTTTACTTCGCTTAAAGTACTAATTTGCTCAAAAGTATTTAACGAAATTTGAATTCCATAACCTACACCATTGCAATCTATCACGATGTATGCAGGCGTTTTTTCGCTAATTTTTCCTTGAATATGTGCTATCACTAAATCTTTTTAAAATAAGGGTGCTAAAATATAAAATGTTTTTAATTTTGCAGTGTAAATAATATAATATATGTATCTAACAATCAAACAATTTATTCTTTTGACATTTTTATTGTGCAATTTTAAAATGACAATTGCCCAAAAGCAAACGCAAAAAGTGAAAGATTATTATACAAATGGTATAATAAAAATGAAGGGAAAGAAAATAAATGATAGCAAGATTGGTACTTGGTTTTATTATGCCAACAATGGCAAATTAATTAAAAAGGAAAGATGGAAAAAAGGTGATTTAAAATTTACTATTTTATATAATGAAAAAGTAAAAGCCAGTGAAATTATTTATAAAGATGGAACAGTAAAAAAACTAAAAGGCTGTGGTTGTTAAAATATTGTAGTTAAAGACCTGACAGGTTTTAAAAAACCTGTCAGGTCTTTGGCTGTTAAATATTATTTTACAATGTTTTTTAACAGTTCATCCATATTAAGCAAAGACTTTTCGGTTAATTCTTCCTCTTCTTGTTCTAATAATTCTTCTTCCGTTTCTGGTTCTACTATATGTTGGTATAAACTCCAATTGCCATCATTATATTCTAAAGCCGTTAAGTTTTCTACCCAATCACCACTGTTTAAATAGGTAATAGTTCCATAATTGGTGGGAAAATGTTTGATAATTGGGTGGTGAATATGTCCACAAATTACATAATCGTATTTCTTTTCAATGGCAACTTGAACTGCTGTATCCTCAAAATCGTCAATAAACTTAATGGCACTTTTAAAACCTTGTTTTACTTTTTGTGAAAATGACAACCTTCCTCTTCTCAGTATTTTTTCGAAAATAAAATTAGCAATGCTGTTTAATATGATCAAAAAATCGTAACCAACTGCACCTAATTTAGCCAACCATTTACTATGTTTCATGGTAATATCAAACACATCGCCATGAAAAAACCATGCTTTTTTACCATCCAATTCTAATACCAATTTATTTAATACCTCTAAATTCCCTAAGTTAAAATCGGTAAATTTTCGCAGCATTTCATCGTGGTTCCCTGTTAAATAATATATTTTAGTTCC
>CAMCQX010000304.1 GCA_945876985.1 Chitinophaga pinensis | reverse complement strand
CGACAAGCTCAACGACCAGTGAACTCATCCAACATTTGTTATTTAACATTCAAATTTCATTTTCGAATTTCTTTTTGTCCGTGGTTGGTGTCCTCACCAATCCATTCAAAATTTGTTATTTGATATTCAAATTTCGCATTTCGCATTTCGCATTCCGCATTTATTTTACTCCCATTCAATAGTAGCTGGTGGTTTGCTGCTAATATCATACACCACACGGTTAATGCCTTTTACTTCATTGATAATGCGGTTTGATACATGTGCTAAAAACTCATGTGGCAAATGACAAAAATCGGCTGTCATACCATCTACCGAAGTTACAGCACGTAAGCAAACTGCATTTTCATAAGTACGCTCATCGCCCATTACGCCAACCGATTGCACAGGCAAATAAATTACGCCTGCTTGCCAAACATTTTTATATTGGTCTTTGCTTTTTAATTCACTGATAAATATATGATCTGCTTCTTGTAAAATTGCTACTTTTTCAGGTGTAATATCACCCAAAATTCTAATAGCTAATCCCGGACCAGGAAAAGGATGACGGTTCAATATTACATCGGCAATGCCTAATTCCCTGCCCACTTTTCTTACTTCGTCTTTGAATAGCGTACGCAATGGTTCTACAACTTTCAAATCCATGTTTTCGGGTAATCCACCTACGTTATGGTGCGATTTAATGGTTGCCGAAGGACCTTTTACACTTACACTTTCTATTACATCTGGATAAATGGTTCCTTGTGCTAACCATTTTACTCCTGTTATTTTCTTTGCTTCATCGTCAAAAACTTCAATGAAAACACGGCCAATTGTTTTGCGTTTTAATTCCGGATCTGAAATGCCTTTTAACTCACTAATAAATCTTTCGCCAGCATCTACACCAATTACATTTAAACCCATGCCTTTGTATGCGTCTAATACTTGTTGGTATTCATCTTTGCGCAGCAATCCGTTATTGATAAAAATGCCTGTCAAATTATCGCCAATGCTGTGTTTTAACAAAATTGCGGCTACGCTACTATCCACTCCGCCACTGAGGCCAAGTATTACTTTATCGTCACCTATTTTTTCTTTCAGTTCCTTGGTAATGTTTTCTATAAAATGAACGGGCGTCCAATCCTGACTCATTTTTGCCACATGCTTCACAAAGTTTTCTAACATCAAAGCACCTTCTGGACTATGCGTTACCTCTGGGTGAAACTGAATAGCATAAGTTGGTTCTCCGTTTATTTTATAAGCAGCTACTTTTACCGATTCTGTACTTGCTATAATGCTAAAATTTTCGGGAATGCTTTGAATGGTATCACCATGACTCATCCATACTTGCGAATCTTTGCTTACACCTGTAAATAAAATATCATCGGCTATAAAACTTAAGTTAGCCCTGCCATATTCCCTAATTTTTGAAGGAACCACAAAACCACCATTTTGATGAGCCATTAACTGCGCACCATAACAAACGCCTAATATGGGTAATTTTCCCCTCCAAGCTGTTAAGTCAACATTGGGAAGTAAGCCATCGTTCACCGAAAATGGACTACCACTCAGTATAATTGCTTTGGTGGCTGCATCTATTTCAGGTAAATGGGTGCAAGGATGAATTTCTGAATATACATTTAACTCACGTAACCTACGGGCTATTAATTGGGTATATTGACTTCCAAAATCTATAATTAATATTTTTTCTTCCATGATATTTTTCGAGCCGCGAAGATGCTATTATTATTTCAAAATTGAAAACTTAAACGAAGTTAGTTGATAGTTGATAGTTGTCAGTTGATAGTTTTAAAGTATAAAGTATGAATGATGAAGTATGAAATGGGCACTGAGAGATGAGTGAAGATTTGGGAATTGGGCACTGGGAGATGAGAATTATAAAGTATGAATTATAAAGTATGAATTATAAAGTACATTGTCTGAACTATGATTTTTAGGATTGAATGATTTGCATGATTTTGTTTGAATATTAAATAATTCCACGTAGGGCGCAGACCTATGTGTCTGCCCAACAAAATAAAAAACCCAAGCTAGTGCACGTCTGTGACGTGTTCAAAGTAACAAAAGCGCATCTCTTCCCGCACATTGGGAAATTATGAATTATAAAGTATGAATGATGAAGTATGAATTATAAAGTATGAATTATAAAGCACATTGTCTTAACTATGATTTTTAGGATTGAATGATTTGCATGATTTTAACTGCTATAAGCATTAGAACGTCATTGCGATCAAGCCAAGGCATGAAAGCAATCTCATTATAAAATTTTACCGTATTCAATTCCCCTCTTGAGGGGTGTCAGTTGGCTAACTGACGGGGTGCTTTTTTATGTTGCCGCCAGCTAAAGACAAGCGGCTATTCATGGCATCCGTTGTTAATTGTTAAAAATATTGGATATAAAGACGTTTATTTAAACGTCTCTACAAATTATCTGAACCAATCCTGACAAATCGGAATGTTGTATTTAAGAATTTTTAAATATAAGCCCGATTTGTGGCGAGCGTAGGACCGACAATAAACCGGGCCGTGCTTCAAGCCTTGCGGGTGGGTAGGTTTTTATTGTCTAGATTTTTTGCATACTTTTTCATCAATGGAAAAAGTATGAAGAAAAAAAGAAAATCAATGTTGCCTATGGTTGGTGTTTTCACCAACCAGGTTAACACAAAATATATTATTGGTGCCGCTTTGCTTAAACACCAACAATAGCGAAATTTAAGTGGATTGGTGGGGACACCAACCACGGACAAACCTCAAACTCAAGTTTTACTTCTAAATGAATAATGAAATAATTTTCTTCCATTCTAAATTACTCTCAACTCCTGTTGAAGTAAGAATAGAAGATGATGCTGTTTGGTTGAATAGAAATCAAATTTCATTGTTATTTGCCAGGGATGTTAAGACAATTGGCAAGCATATAAGTAATGCTGCAAATGAAGAATTAAAAGACATTTCAGTTGTCGCAAAATTTGCGACAACTGCAACTGATGGTAAAGTTTATCAAGTGGAGTATTATAATCTTGATATGATATTATCTATTGGATACCGAGTAAAATCTTCAA
>CAMCQX010000303.1 GCA_945876985.1 Chitinophaga pinensis | reverse complement strand
ATGATAAAAACACCAGTCGCCACTAAACCAAATTGTTTGCTAAAAACACCCATTGATAGGAGCATATTTTGTTTGTTACAAATTTTGTAAAGTTGCTTTAGCATTAAATAATCTTTTGCTGTAACCCCTTTTGTAGCTGCGCCTTTGTGCTTCACATAAAAATCAACAGACTGCTTATAAGGCAAAACTTGTAAGTATAAATTTTGCTCTTTTGCTTTTTTTATATTTCTTTTTGCCTGCCCTTTATAAGCAGCAAATAAATCGGCATAGGTTTCGTCTATTGGCAGAATAAAATTTTTCTTTTCTATTAAACCTTTCGAATTATTGTCTTCATTGAAGTTAATATCAATAAATTTAAATTTGGAAGGAATGGCATCTATAAATTTTTGTACTATAAAATCAGGTGTTTCTAAACGAGAAAATACTCCTAATTGCTGTGTAAAAAATGGTTGAAATAAATAGGAAAAAAAATATTTTCTTCGATGGGTGATGGGCATGATAGCCTCATAATCATTTAAAACTAAAGCATCCCAATTGGGGCTTACCACATCTAAATACCATGAAAATGCATATACCAATGAATTGCTAGCTTTGGCTATGCAAGTATCCCATTTATGTTTATCTATTTCAGTATGTTTTAAGTAAGTGATCAAATTTTTATTCATACAAAAATACAAGAATGTAAGTTAGAAACACGTACTATTTATGATTTAAAGTAAATTTTGCAAATTTTTTGCAAATAAAAAAGGGTTCCAGAATTTTAACTTCTGAAACCCTTGATTTTAAGTGTGGAGGCAACAGGATTCGAACCTGTGACCCTCTGCTTGTAAGGCAGATGCTCTGAACCAGCTGAGCTATGCCTCCATTGTTTTTGGGAGTGCAAATATAGATTTATGTTTAAAAAACGCAACATATATTTTTCTTTTTGCTAAAAAATAGTCTTTACTGCCTAATAATCTTAGTTATAAAATATGCTACACATTTAAATTTATGTTTATTGAACCTAGTTTTCTATATAAAATATAAGTTGCAAATTTGCGTTTACCTATTACCGTGAAATCAATTTATAAAATAATATTAGCAAGCTTTTTAGTCATTCTATTGGCTTTAACCATTTTTGCAGGCTATTTAATTAGCAATAAGCGCGTTTTAACTGCCTATGTGCTTGAACAAATAAATAGTCATTTAACAGGACAATTAAAAGTTAGTTCAAGTGATGTGACTGTTTTTAAAAACTTTCCAAATGTAAGTTTGGATTTAACTGGCGTTTCTATTAGTAAGTCGGATTCCATCATTTTAAATGCCCAACATGTATATTTGGGATTTAATATTAAAGATATTTTCAATAAAAAATATCAAATTCAAATTATTACCATTGACAGTGCTGCCGTTAATTTAGTGATTTATAAAAATGGTGAAAATAATTTTGACATCATTAAAAAAGGCAATGAAGCACAAAAGGGTGATGATAATTTTTTACTTGATTTAGAAAAAGTAAAACTTCGAAGTATTGACTTCAGCTTTATTGATTTGCAAAGCACACAAAGTTACAACACACAAATTCATGAGTTAGAAATGGATGGAAAATTCAAAAACAATGAGTTTGCATTAAATATTTTTACCAATGCTTATGTGAAAAATATTTCAAGTAATGAAATTGCTTTTTTAAGCAATAAAAATTTAATAATAAAAGCAAATATTGATGTAAATAATTCAAAGAAAGTTTACCAATTTAAAAACGCCCAAATTAAATTTAATGAACTAGATTTATTATTAAATGGAAATATAAAAAACAAAGTCAATGGGAATGAATTAGCCATTGATTTTGATTCAAAAAAGATAAGTATTACTTCACTTTTAAGCTTACTTCCTGTTAAAATACCGCAAGAGGTTTTGGCTTATAAAAGCAATGGAAATGTATTTTTTAAAGGCAATATTAACGGATTAATTGGTCCTAAAAACAATCCGAAAATAAATGTTGATTTTGGAATTAGCAATGGAAGTATTCACAATGAAAAGCTGAATATTGATTTGAGAAATATTTCGTTAATAGGAAAGTTTAATAATGGTGAAAAGCAAGACTTGACAAGTAGTAAACTGAGTTTAAATAATTTTAAAGCCACCCTTGAAAATGATGAAATTAGTGGTGATATCAATTTGGAAAATTTATTGAATCCAAAAATTGATGTAGCACTTTTAGGTACTGTAAATTTGGAAAATTTAGTAAAAATATTTCCTGTTTCTAGCATTGAAAAAATAAAAGGTTCGCTTCAATTTGACACCAAAATTAAAGCTGATTTGGCCAATAATGATCCTGCAAGTATTTGGAAACAAAATGGAAATTACGGTAAGTTTAATTTACTTATTAGTGATTTTAAAATAAAAAACTTTGATAAAACCATTGATAACTTAGCTGCCGATTTTACTTTAAATGGCGCTGACTTATTAGTGCAAAAATGCAATATAAATTTAAATCAATCGGATATAAATATTCAAGGAAATTTAAACAATATTTTAGGCTATTTATTTACAAAAAATGAAACATTGAAAGCTAAAATTTCCTACAAAAGTAATTTTGTTGATTTAGCACATGTGGTGTTTATGCCAGAAGCAAATGCTAAAAAAGAGTCAAATTATAATTTACCTAAAAACATAGAATTACAATTAAATACAAGCATTGAAAAACTGAAATATAATAATTTTATTGCCAATAATTTGGAGTGCGCGTTGCAGGTTTTACCCATGCAAATTATCATTAGTCAGGCTAAACTAAATGCATTTAATGGCAACTTATTATTTAATGCTAAAGTGCTAAATAGTGAACAAGGCAATTATTTTATTGAAAGTAAAATTGATTTGAAAAATGTAAATATTACTGATGCCTTTCAGCAATGTAATAACTTTGGGCAAGAAAATATTACAGATAAAAATATTAAAGGAATATATAACGGAAGTATTGATTTTGCTGGTGTTTGGGATAATCAATTGAATTGTAAAACAGATAAAATATTTGCTCAAATAAAAGCTCAAATTTTAAATGGAGAGCTTGTAAACTATAAACCATTAAGCGC
>CAMCQX010000302.1 GCA_945876985.1 Chitinophaga pinensis | reverse complement strand
ATTCTCAATGTTTTTTTATAATGAACAGGATCAACTCCTTTTTGCATTTCATCTAAAATAATTTCAGGATCTTCATTTCTTGGATTATCAGAAGTAAAAATTACTTTGTTACTAAACTTAGTAGCAACATCTGCCATAACTGGTCTTTTGCCAGCATCTCTATTGCCACCGCAACCCACTACAGTTATTAATTGTTCATTATTTGTTCTAACGACATTAATGGTGGCAAGTACATTTTTTAACGCATCAGGTGTGTGCGCATAATCAACAATTGCAACAATTCCATTGGCAGATTTTATTAAATCAAAACGACCATTTACCGAACTTAAACTTGATAAAAGCGTAATGATTTCCTGTTTTTCTTTTCCTAATAAAAATGCTGCACCATAAACTGCTAATAAATTGTACGCATTAAACTCCCCTACTAACCTGAACCAAGCCTCGTCACCATTGATGTTTAAAAGCATTCCATCAAAATCAGCTTCTATAATTTTTACTTTAAAATCAGCCATTGATTTCAGTGAATAGGTGTAACGAGTAGCTTTGGTATTTTGAAGCATGACCATGCCATTTTTATCGTCTTTGTTGGTCAATGCAAATGCGTCATCATTTACATCATCAAATAATTTTTTCTTAGCTTTTATATAATTATCAAATGTTACATGATAATCCAAATGGTCGTGGGTAATATTGGTAAATAATACACCTGCAAAATGCAATCCTTTTATTCTATTTTGGTCAATGGCATGTGAGCTAGCTTCCATAAAACAATACTCGCATCCGGCTTCTAACATTTGTTGTAAAAGTTCATTTATTCTAATAGCATCAGGTGTGGTGTGCGTACTAGGAATGACTGTTTCATTGATTTGATTTTGAACAGTAGAAAGTAAACCAACATGATGACCAAACTTGCGAAACAAACTAAATAATAAACTAGCAACAGTGGTTTTTCCATTGGTTCCTGTTACCGCTACTAATATTAATTTTTTAGAAGGATGATTATAAAATTCTGCGGCCATTAAAGCCATTGCCTCACTGGTATTTGAAACTTGAATAAATGTAATTTCTGAATTTATCTCAGCTGGTAAAACCTCACAAACAATGGCTTTACACCCTTTTTCAATTACATTAGTAATATAATTATGTCCGTCAACTTGCGTTCCTTTTATAGCAAAAAATACAGCATCAGCGGTTACATTTCTAGAATCATAAGTAAGCAAAGAAATTTCATTCTCCATGTTTCCATGAACTGAAATTGTTTGAACTGATTGAATAAGATGTGCTAATTTTTTTGCCATAAAACTATCCTAAAATTAAATTTACTTTTGAACCTTTACTTAAAACTGAACCTGCTTTTAAAGATTGTTGTTTTACTCTTCCAAATCCATTGATGCTTACTTTTAAACCTTTACTTTCTAATAAATAAGTGGCATCTTTTGCCGACATACCTTTAACATCTGGCATTTGCTTGGCAACATTTATTATAGGAAATAGTGATAAGGCATTATCTTTTTGTTGAATTTTCAACCAATTTGTTTCCATGTCGTTGATGGAATCATTTTCTAAATGCGATGAAATTCCCACTTCATCTAAAATGGTTTTTACATTTTCTTTATACGCTTTGCTTACTTGTGGCAAATCGTTAGAAAAAGAAGTATAAGTTTCTCTTACATCTTTATGAATATTGGTAGTGGTTGCATATATTTTATTGGCCAAATCTTTAAAAACCGGCAATGCCAATTGTGCGCCATAAATCATGCTTCCCTGCGGACGAATAACAACTACGTAACAACTGTATTTTGGTTTTTCGGCAGGAAAATAACCACACCAAGAAGCTCTATAAACCTTGGCTCCACCTTGAAAAAAATCTTCCCCTTTTTGAATAATTGCTGTTCCTGTTTTACCAGCAAATGTGTATGGTAAATTGGCATTTTCTTTATTATAAGCAGTTCCATTTTTTACCACTCCTTCCATCATATTTTTTAATTGAGAAACGGTGCTTTGTTTACAAATTTGAGTATTTAAAACTTGCGTTTTAAATTCCTTTTCAACCTTTCCGGCTTTCATGATTGTTTTAACAAAATATGGATTTACCATTACACCATTATTTGCAATGGCATTATAAACTGTAAGTATTTGTAAAGGGGTTACAGAAATTCCATAACCTCTGCTAATGGCCGATAAATCACTTTTACTCCATTTATTACTTTTTGGTTTTAAAAATATTGGAGCCTGCGCGCCTAACATTTGTAAATTCAAATTTTTGTTCAAACCAATTTTATCTAAAAACTCATAATGCATACTTGGGTTTTTATCGTAGTATTTTGCTATTTGCTTTGCAAAAGCCACATTCGATGACATTTCAAAAGCTTGTTGCATGTTTAATTCTAGGTAACTATGAGAGTCTTCCACCAACCTGCCATAAACCATTGCTTTTCCGCCTTCTACATTTACTTTGCTTGCGGGAGTAACAAAACCATTGTCTAACAAACTCATCATGGTTACTAGTTTAAAGGTAGAACCTGGCTGCATTCTGGTTCTTATGGCATCGTTTAAACTTTCCTCATAAGTTCCATCAGTTTTTCTGGTAAGGTTAGCAATGGCTTTAATTTCGCCCGTTTCTACTTCCATTAAAATAGCAGTTCCACGCATTGCCATGTTATTTTGTAATACTTTTAAAAGCGATTGTTGCGCCACATCTTGTAAGTTGATGTCAATAGTTGAAATAATATCGCAGCCATTTTCAGCTTCTTCTTTTTCTTCATTATTGATTGGAACATATACGCCACCAGAAACTCTTTGGGTTAATTGAACTCCATTTTTACCGGATAAATAATTATTAAAAAAACCTTCTAAACCAACATACTTTTTGGCCTCTTCATTTACAAAACCAATAGTTCTAAATGCCAATGATTGAAAGGGTTTTACCCTTGTTGTTCTATCTTTTATAATTAAACCGCCAGTAATTTTTCCAATTCTAAATAAGGGGAATTTTTTTACACGTAAAATCTGTTGGTGACTTACTCTTTTCTTTAAAAAATAATATCCATTTCCGCTGCTTCTTACACTTTTAAAAATG
>CAMCQX010000301.1 GCA_945876985.1 Chitinophaga pinensis | reverse complement strand
GGTGGTAGCACCTTTGCCATGATTTCCATCAACGGGCTTGGTAACAATAGGATATTTAATGTTTTCAATGGCAGCTTGTAATCCTTCTTCGCCATATACAATTCGTCCTTTTGGAACAGGAATTTCAGCAGCACCCAATAAATTTTTTGTTTCTTCCTTATCGCAGGCAATGTCTACTGCTATGCTGCCAGTAGTACTGGCAATGGTTGCTCTGATTCGTTTTTGATTAATTCCGTATCCCAACTGAACCAATGAATTTCTGTTTAAACGAATATAAGGAATTCCTCGGGAAACAGCTTCTTCTACGATGCAGCCTGTACTTGGCCCAAGTCTTTCATCTTCTCTAATTTCACGTAATTCTTGAATATCATTGGCTAAATCATAATCGGTTCCAGCTATTAGTGCTTCCGCAATTCTTACTGCTGACCTTGCTGCAAAAACACCTGCTTTTTCTTCCATGTAGCTAAATACTACATTATAAACGCCTTCTTTACTGGTTGATCGGGTTCGGCCAAAGCCAGTTTCCATGCCTGCTAATGTTTGAATTTCAAGTGCTATATGTTCTATTACATGTCCCATCCAAGTTCCATCTTTTACACGCATAAAAAAACCACCAGCAACAGATTCCGAACATCTATGAGAAAACATGCTTGGAAACATTTTTTCTAAGCGTTCAGAAAAACCATCAATTTTATTGGTTGGGCTTTGTTCTAATTCTTCTAAATCCAAACGCATTTGAATTAATTTATGTCTGCGTACACTCCAATAATTTGGTCCACGCATGGTTTTTATATCAAGTATTTTCATTTGGCTATTTGTATTTTTTGTAATTATAGTTATTGTTTTTATAAATTTTACAAAAACTATTAAATGTTTTGAAAATTTTTTAAATGTAAAGTTTAAATCTTAAAAATGAATGATAATTTGCAATAAATGCATGAAATTTTTGCTAAACTTGCGGCTCGAAAAAATAAATACTATGGAAATTACAAAACCCGACTTATCGTTATTTAATCCTTACATTGCTACTTATGTTAATTTAGTAAAATCGGAAGATTTATACACAGAATTATACAAAGAAAGCATGGAAACCATAGAGCTTTTTACTAGCTTAGATGAGGAAACTTTATTGTTTAAATATGAAGCCAATAAATGGACTGTAAAAGAAATTTTCCAACATATTATTGATTGCGAAAGAGTTTTCCAGTACAGAATTTTATCAATAGCGCGTAACCCTGAAGTTCCTTTGGCAGGCTTTGACCACAATATATTTGTAGAAACGAGTATGGCCGATAAAAGAGATATTTACGACATGGTGCGTGAGTTTTCTATGGTGAGAGGTTCAACTGTTGAAATTTTGAAATCATTACCAAGTTCTGCTTGGGATAAAATGGGCGTTGCCAATAATAATCCAGCAAGTGTAAGAAGCATTGCTTACATGTTATTAGGACACGAAATTCACCACAGAACTGTTATAGAAAAGAAGTATTTGTTGTAAGGAAATTCTTAAATCCTCACCATTTCCAATTGATCAAAAACCAAATCTGGTTTGCTAGTTCCATTGTATTGGAAAATTAAATGGTAATTTCCTTCAACTATTGATTCACTTTGTTGCCATGTTTCAAAATCAAAATTGATTGGAATAATAATGAACCTGAATTTATGATGATTTAAGCGTAAACGCTCAATCATACTTGTTCTTTCGGCTCTATCTATTTCTTCAATAAACAGAGTTTTAGGTTTAATATTTGGATGTAAGTAATAATCTATGGCAATTAAATCAAGCAATATTTTATCGTTTGGAAAAGTTGTTTTTGCATATTCATAGATGATTTCATAAACCGTTACTAAAGCATGTTTGTGGAAATTACTTTTGCTAGCAAAAAGATTTCCTAAACCCAATAAAAAGTCGAAAATGCTGTAGTTATTTGAAACATATTTTAAGGTATGAAATGCGCGTTTTTTGTTCCAATAAATTTCTAATGCTTCTTCTAAAACAGTAATTTTTAAAAGTTCTTCTTCACTTAAATATTTACTTTTTATAATTTGGTAGGGTGGAAGTGGATCATATACATAATCGTGCTCCAAATATTTATGGCGCATGGGAGTTCCTTTTAAAAACTTTAAAAAGCCTAATTGTAACTCAGGCGGAAAAAGTTTAAAAACTTCCTCAATGCTGTATTTAATATCGTTCCAAAAATCTAAAGGCAAACCTACGATGAGGTCTAAATGCATTTCTATTTTATTGTCTAGCGTTTTGATAACCGCACTGGTTTTATCAAAATTTTGTTTCCTACTTACTTGTAAATTCGCTTGCTGATTTACAGTTTGTATACCAATTTCAAAACGGAATAATCCTTTTGGAACATGTTCTTGAATAAATTGAACAATATCAGGATGGACTATATCGGCAGTAATTTCAAACTGAAAAACATTATTCGGTTTGTGGTTTGCCAATATGAATTTAAAAATATCAATGGTGAAATCTTTCTTTACATTGAAAGTTCTATCTAAAAACTTTACTACACGTCCATGTTCCATCAAATACAGCAAATTTGTTTTGATATCGTCTATTGGTAGTGTACGCACTTTATTGTCTAAACTAGCCAAACAAAACTCACATTTATAAGGACAACCACGGCTGGTTTCTACATAGCAAACTTTGTTGTATAGGTCTGCTGGTTTATCGTTTATATATGGATTAAAGTTGGTGTAATTAGTTAAATCAAACATGGGAGCGGGCAAGTTCTCTTTCACTTTTCCGTCTTTTTTAAATACTAAATTTGGAACATTTTCTATGTTTGGATAGTTATTTATAAACTCTTTAAAAGGAGTTTCTCCCTCACCTGTAATGATATAATCTACTTCATCTAATCCAATAACATCGTTGTATTCATAACTTACTTCTGGTCCGCCTAACAGTATTTTTATGTCTTTATTAATTGCTTTTATTAAACGTGCTACTTCTAGTTTTTGCTGAATATTCCATATGTAGCAACTGAATGCAATGATTTCAAAATCTTTGCAGAAATCTGCAATTCCTGCTTTGTCTTCTTTAATGGTAAATTCTTTCCATTCCAA
>CAMCQX010000300.1 GCA_945876985.1 Chitinophaga pinensis | reverse complement strand
CATTTTTTAATGGATGGAGTCATTGCTCAGTTAGCAGGAAAAAATAGTTTTATAGATTTTGAAGGTTCCGAAAAAGAAGGAATAGCACGTTTCTATAAATCGTTTGGAGCTTTTAAAAGACCTTATTTTAAATACAAAATAAACACATTACCCAAAATATTAGCTTGGTTAAAATAATGAAACTTATAAATATATTTATCATCATTGGTATTGTTTTACTAGTAGCGTGTGAAAAAGATAAAAGTGCAACTCAAAACACTGACTTTTTTCCACCTGTTAACTTCGATATCAATGTAAATTTGGTTTTGCCCGATGCCGCTCCATTGCAATATCAAGGTGGATTTATATATAGAGATGGTCAAGGAGTAGGCTATAAAGGAATTATTATTTACAATAATTTTGATGACTATTTAGCTTTTGATAGGGCATGTCCTTACAAAGTTGATAGTACTTGTAGTCGAATTTTTATGGCAAATAACAATTCAAATTTTCAATGCGGAAGTGGAACAAATCGTTGCTGCGCAAGTGAGTTTTTTTTAAGTACGGGAACTGTTAGTAAAGGCCCTGCAGATAGACCACTCCGTCAATATTTCGTAAGCAAAAATGGAAATTATTTAAGGGTTACAAGCTTTCCACAGTAATTTATTTTTAGAAAATTATTTTAAAGCAAGGTCTAATCACGGTTTGCATTATGGTTTAAAAATTTGTTTTTGTATTATTGCACATGCAATTTGAAAACACCTTAAGCTTTGCTCAAAACCTAGATGCAAATGATAAACTAGCACATTTTAAAAATCAATTTCATTTGTTAACCAAAAACAATAAACACGTTGTTTATTTATGCGGGAATTCTTTGGGATTACAACCTAAATCAGCTCGTTTGGCGGTGGAACAGGAGTTCAGTGATTGGGCTAAAATGGGCGTGGAAGGTCATTTTAACGCTAAAAATCCATGGCTTGGATACCATCATTTTTTAACTGAAAATGCAGCAAAATTGGTGGGAGCAAAACCAATTGAAGTGGTTGTTATGAATAATTTAACGGTAAACTTGCACTTAATGATGGTAAGTTTTTATCAGCCAACTGCTACTCGTTATAAAATTATTATGGAAGCTGCTGCTTTTCCTAGTGATTTATATGCCATGGAAACGCAAGTAAAACACCATCATTTGGATCCAGAAAATGCCATTATAGAACTTAAACCAAGAGCGGGCGAACATACTTTAAGAACTGAAGATATTATTGATACCATCAATGCAAATTCTGATAGTTTGGCATTGGTGATGTTAGGTGGCGTAAATTATTACACCGGACAGGCTTTTAACATGAAAGCAATTAGTAAAGCAGCGCATGAAGTTGGCGCTTTTGCAGGTTTTGATTTGGCGCATGCCGCTGGCAATTTGCATTTGCAATTACATGATTGGGAAGTAGATTTTGCGGTTTGGTGTACTTACAAATATTTAAACAGTGGACCAGGTGGAACAAGTGGTGTTTTTGTTCACGAAAAACATGCTAATTCTGAAATGAATCGTTTTGCAGGCTGGTGGGGACATGATGAAGGCGAACGTTTTCAAATGAAAAAAGGATTTAAACCCATTGCAGGTGCGCAAGGTTGGCAATTAAGTAATGCACAAATATTTCCAATGGCCATTCATAAAGCATCGCTTCAAATGTTTGCCGAAGCTGGAATAGAAAATTTAAGGGCAAAAAGTGAATTGTTGACAGGTTATTTGGAATATATTTTAAATGATTTTACCGAACATTTAACTGTAATTACTCCTAAAAATAAAGAGGAAAGGGGTTGTCAGCTTTCAATTATTGTGAAAGAAAATGGCAAGCAATTATTCGACTTTTTAGAAAGCGAAAATATCATGCCCGATTGGCGCGAACCTGATGTAATTCGCATGAGTCCAGTACCTATGTATAATTCTTTTGAAGATGTATTTTTAATTGGTCAAGCTTTAAATAAATATTTTTTTACTAAATAAATATATTTATTCCGCTAAAAAAATCCCATAATCCTTAAATCCTTATCAATGATAATAATTGAAAAAATAACAGATGCCAACACCCAACAAATAGTTTGGGATATCAGACACGAAGTTTTTGTAATTGGTCAAAATTGCCCAAAAGAATTAGAGTATGAATTTGAAGAAGAAAGCATTCATTTTATAGCATATTATAACAATGAACCTGCTGGAACAGCTAGAATTCGTGAAACAGAAAATGGTTACAAATTAGAACGATTTGCTGTTTTAGAAAAATTCAGGGGACATGGAATTGGATCAGCTTTGGTCAAACATTTATTAGGCGAAACCATTCCATTTAACAAAAAAATATATTTGCATGCGCAATTAACAGCTGCACCTTTATATGCCAAAAATAACTTTAAACCAGCAGGTGAAAACTTTTGGGAAGCCGACATTGAACATGTAAAAATGGTTTATAGTAAACCATAATTTTTAATATATGAAATACTTAATTGTAGGTTTAGGAAATATTGGCGCTGAATATGCACAAACTCGTCATAACATTGGGTTTGACATTGCGGAAGCATTGGTGAAAAAACATGCAGGAAACTTTACAGTTCAAAAACATGCACAATATGCACAAGTGAATTTGCGTGGCCGACAAATGCACGTAATTATGCCTACTACTTATATGAATTTAAGTGGAAAAGCAGTTCGCCATTGGATGACAGAATTGAAAATTCCTATTGAAAATATATTTATTTTGGTAGATGATTTAGCCATTGATTTTGGCAAATTACGCATCAGGGCAAATGGTAGCGATGCTGGCCATAATGGACTAAAAAGTATCAATGAATTGTTGCTTACTCAAAATTATCCGAGGTTACGTTTTGGCATTGGAAACAATTTCCCAAAAGGCCACCAAGTAGATTATGTTTTAGGAAAATGGAATGCAGAAGAAATGAAAGAAATGCCTTTTTTAATTCATAAATCGGTAGATGCCATTGAAAGTTTTGTATTTAAAGGCTTACCTCTAACCATGAGTGAATTTAATAAATAATGCAATTATTTATTAAGCATATTGCACATCAAATTGAATCGTTAAGCGATTTAGAAAAT
>CAMCQX010000299.1 GCA_945876985.1 Chitinophaga pinensis | reverse complement strand
GCATGACTAATTCGTCCTAATGTTTGTGGAAAGCAACCACCACCATGCGCAAATAATACACGCAGTTTTGGAAATTTATCAAAAATTCCACCAAAAATTAAACTACAAATGGCCAAACTTGTTTCGGCAGGCATGCCTATTAGCCAAGGTAAAAAATAGTTCGGCATTTTTTCCTGACCCATCATATCCCAAGGATGAATAAAAATTGGCATATCAGCTTTTTCTGCTGCAGCAAAAAACGGGTGATAATATTCATCGTCTAAATTTCGGTTTTCTATATGCGTTCCTATTTCTACACCTGCCAAATTTAATTCGTATTTGCAACGCAATAATTCTTCGATGGCCAAATCCACATCTTGCATGGGTAAAGTGGCCAATCCTAATAAACGTGTTGGATTTTCTTCCTGAATTTTTGCTAAATTATTGTTATAATATTTTGCCCAATCGTGGGTATGTTTGGGTTTTGCCCAATAATAAAATAAAACCGGAATGGGTGAAAGTGCCATGATATCAACTCCATGTTCGTCCATATGGGCAATGATGCGTTTTGGATCCCAACATAAATCGTCAATGGTTCTAAAAAAAGTTCCATCCGCTTTCATCATATTTGCCCGACCTGGCTGAAAATGATCGAGGTAAATAAACTCATCGCCATAACCATATTTGTCTTTTAGGTTTGGCATAAATTCAGGTAAAATATGTGCGTGAACGTCTATTTTCATTGGCTTATTTTTGAATATTAGTAATTGACTTTTACCTGTCTGACGCCTTTCCATCGCAATAGCTTTTAATCGTCTGACAGGATGTTTAACCTTTCTGACGTCTTGCCAGCGCTATGGATTTTCAATTGTCTGACAGGGTACATTCAATCAATAAATTCCGGCAATAATAAGTTTATATCAGCAAATATTTGAATGATTTTTGGTTTGTAATTGGCAGCTGGCTTCTGGCGGCTAGCTTCTGGCAATTGTCAATAAGCAAAGCTGGTTCAAGCGTCCACTTTGATTTTATTTAAAATAACAACAATCCACTACAAAGCCAAAGTCTCCTAATTTCTATTTATCAAGCAAATTCCATCCATTTCTTTGGGTTGGTCTATGCCAATTAATGCTAAAATGGTGGGTGCTAAATCGGCTAATTTTCCATTATTTAAATGGTGTGTATGTTTTGTTTCTACCAATATGCAAGGTACTTCGTTGGTGGTATGCGCTGTATTGGCAGAGCCATCATCGTTCAGCATAAATTCACCATTTCCATGGTCGGCAGTAATTAAAAACGAGTAGCCATTTTTTAAACCTTCAGTAACGATGCGTCCCAAACATTCATCCACTTTTTCTACTGCTTTTATTTCGGCACTAATTACACCTGTATGTCCTACCATATCAGGGTTTGCAAAATTTACTACCATAAAGTCAGCTTCGTTTTTAGCTATTTCATCCAAGGTAAATTGGCAAACACCTTCAGCATTCATTTCGGGTTTAAAATCATAAGTAGGAACATCCTTTGGCGATGGTGCCATATGGCGGGTTTCACCATTAAATTCCTTTTCTTGTCCGCCACTAAAAAAGAAAGTTACATGCGGATATTTTTCAGTTTCGGCTATGCGCACTTGTTTTTTATTATTGGTTTCCAACACTTCGCCTAAAGTATTATTCAACTCAATATCGGCAAACATTACCTCCACATTTTTAAAGTTTTTATCGTAAGCAGTCAATGTAATGTATTTTAAAGGCAATTTTTTCATTTGCTGTTCCCCAAAATCTTCTTGCGTTAAAGCTTGTGTAATTTCTCGGCCTCTATCGGTTCTAAAGTTAAAACAAATCACCACATCATCCGCACTCATAGTAGCTAAAGCATTGTTGTTTTCATCTACGCAAACCAATGGTTTTAAAAATTCATCCGTTTCGCCAGCATCATATTTTTGTTGAATAGTGGCTAAAATATCGTTGGTTTTTTCACCAGTTTCATTTACCAATAAATCGTAAGCAAGTTTAACTCTATCCCAGCGTTTATCACGGTCCATGGCATAATAACGGCCAATAACACTGGCTAATTTACCATCAGTTTTTTGTAAATGATCAAGTGTGTCTTTCAAATATTTTATACCATTATTTGGGTCCGTATCTCGTCCATCGGTAAAGGCGTGAAGGTAAAAATTATTGAAGTTATTTTCTTTAAAAATAGCACATAATCCTTTTAAATGATTCAAGCTGCTATGCACACCACCATCGCTTAATAAACCCATTAAATGAATTTTTTTGTTGTTGGTTTTGGCGTATTCAATGGCATTTTTCAGTACAGCAATTTCTGCTACTTTGTTTTCGCGAAACATTTTATCAATCAAAACCAATTGCTGATAAACTACTCTGCCTGCACCAATGTTCATGTGTCCAACTTCGCTGTTACCCATTTGCCCGTTGGGCAAACCAACCCATTCGCCACAGGTATGTAATAAACTATTCGGATTGTTTTTTATTAAATGATCAAAATTAGGAGTATTGGCTAATTCAATGGCATTGCCTGGGTATTTGGTTCCTTGTCCCCAACCATCCAATATCAAAAGTATCACACGTTTGTTCATGCTGCAATTAATTACATTTTTAGTTATTGAACAAGGATATTTGTTATATATTTATTTGATTGTTGAATTGTTAGATTGTTGAATTGTTAGATTGTTGAACTGTTTAGAGATAAAAAAAATATACTTATTGCATAAAAAACTTTTAATTTTATCTTTTTGGTAATTTTCAGAAAAAAAAGGAGGAAAAAGCCAAAGCTATTTCCTCTAATTGTTTATATTGTTTTTGTCAATTGCTTATTGCCAATTAATTCACCATCCACTTACTGGTGTATGTTTGTTCGTTTTGCTGCACTTTTATAACATAAATACCTTTTGCTAATTCTGCTGAATTTAATTCAATATTATGCTCACCAGCTGAATAGGTATCGTTCGAAATATTTTTTACTAATTTACCAGTCATGTCAAATAAATTTATGTTGATATTTGATTTAGAAACATTGGTAAATACTAAGTTTGAAATTCCATTAGTAGGATTTGGATTGATTGAAATTTTAATTGCATTATTTGCTTCATTTA
>CAMCQX010000298.1 GCA_945876985.1 Chitinophaga pinensis | reverse complement strand
TTGTTTTGTATAATCAATTAACAAATAAAATAGTATGAAAGTTAAATCGTTTTTAGCCATTTTTACATTAGCTTTATTCATTAGCTCATGTGCGCTTTTAAATCAGCCAGTTTCCGCTGATGATGATCTTTATTATTCATCAACAGATAATTTTAATAAAGAAAAAACAATTATTCCTACTGTTGACGTTGAAAAAATAAAGAGAGATTTTCCTTCTAAAGTAGATCCAAATAAAACTGAGGGTTACTATAATGATAATGGAACAGCTAATCCAAATGCTGTAATTGGTTACCCAATTTATAAGTCAAATCAGGATTCGTTTTATAAAATACATCCTGAACTTTCGGCAACATACCAAGCCTATAAAATGCCTCCTTTTAGTTTAAGGGATGAATATTTGCTAGCTAAAGCAGAACGAAAACAACAAAGAAGATTAGCCCGACTTAATAATAGAAGATTTTACAGTAATAATTTTAATAATTTTGGATATTATAACGGTTATGGAAATAATTATGATTATTATAACAACTTTGGTTACAATAATGGTTGGGGAAATTATGGTTTTGGGCCATCAATAAATTTTGGATACAATAATTTTAATGGTTGGAATACAGGAATAGGTTTTGGATTTAATAATTTCGGATTCAATTCATTTTACAATCCCTATTTTTGTAATCCATTTGTATTTAATAATTTTTATAATCCTTATGGTTTCAATAACTATTATCCTAATTATAATAATTGGGGTAACTATTCAAACGAAACGCCTAAAAGTAATCCTTCCCAATCAAAACCAAGGCAAGTTATTGGAAGTAATTTACCTGCAACCAATGGTGGTACTATAGATAACCCAAACCCAAATCCGTTAAAAACTATCAAGCGTTCTAGTGGTGGTGAAGTTCCAAATCAAAATATTTTTGATCAGCCAAATCAAGCCAGATCTTCCGGAAATACAGGTACTTTAATAACTACACCAAACGGTGTTCAGTATGTTGCTCCAAGGAATTCTGAACTCACACCACCAACATATTCTACTTATGATAGATCCGTTGAAAATAACAATCGTCAAACTGAATTTAGAAATGCTAATCCGCAATATGCAAATCCAACACCTATTCAAAATCCAAACGCAGTAAGATCGGAGACCAATCCACAAACTCCAACCTATACTCAACCAAATTATACTCCACCAACTTATAACACGCCACGTTCAAATGGTGGTGGCGGTGGTTTTAGCGGTGGTTCATCTGGTGGCGGAGGTGGAAGAAGCAGTGGCGGTAGTGGTGGAGGTGGAGTTTCTCGTCCTCGTTAAATAATATTTTTAGTAAGTAAAACTGAAGTTTCTTTAAAATTTAAACATTTATTTTTATGTTAAAAAAATCAATATTGACAGCATTTAGCGTTTGCCTTACATTTTATGCTTTTGCACAAAATGAATTAGATGTATTGCGGTATTCGCAAAACAAATTATTTGGTTCAGCGCGAGTTCAAGGAGTGGGTGGAGCGTTTGGTGCCTTAGGTGCCGATGCAAGTGCCATTGCAATCAACCCAGCGGGAATAGCTTTATACAGGAGAAATGAATTATCAGGAAGTATAGCTGTTACTTCTTTTTTAATTGATAGCAAATATATTGGAAGTTTAAATACAGAATCAAAAACTGGATTAAATATTCCTCAATTTGGTTTGGTATTTACCAAAATTCAGCAAGGGTTTAATGGCGATGAAACCAAAGATTTGGTGAGTTATTCTTTTGGATTTGCAGTAAATAGATTGAATGATTTTAACCAAAACAGTATTTTTTCTGGCATAAATACTAAATCTAGCATCAGTGATTATTTTGCTGAGCAAGCAAATGGAAGAACTTTCCCTAATTCAACACCATTTAATTCTTATGTAAACGATATTGCGGGAATGGCTTGGTCAACTTATTTGATTGATTCCATAGGAGATAAAAAGTATGGTTCTACTTTTAATAGCAATAATGATACTGCATTTTCTATTCGTCAAACAAATATTCAACAAATTACAGGTAGATTAAATGAGTATAGTTTTTCAAGTGGATTAAATTATTCAAATTTTTTCTATTTTGGTGCTTCCTTGTTATTTCAAAATGTAAATTATGAATCATCAAACTTTTTTAAAGAAACTGTAAATAAAAGTGGTAATCCTACTAATTTATATACTTCAAGTAATTTTACAACAATAGTAAAAACACAAGGAACCGGAATTGGAGGAAGATTTGGATTTATAGTAAAACCAGTTGATTTTTTTAGAGTTGGTTTGAGTTATACAACTCCTGTTCGTTTAAATTTAAAAGATGAATACAGTTATGGATTAAGCACTGTTGTTGGCGGTGCAAATTATAATTATGATTCAAAAGAAAGAACTGATTATTTTGATTATAACTTAGTAACGCCTTCAAAACTAACAGTAAGTGCAGCTTTAATGCACCCTAAGTTAGGTTTTATTTCCATTGATTGGGATCAAGTAGATTACAAATCGGCTAGATTAACTGCTAGTAATTATGAATTTGTTCAAGCGAACGCAGCGGTAAAAAGCAATTATACCATTGCAAATAATCTTAGAATTGGCGCTGAATTAAAATATAAAAACTCAAGATTTAGAGCGGGATATTCATATTATGGAAGCCCTTATAATGCAAGTTCATCAGGTATTTCGCTCGATAATCCTACTCAAAGTATATCGGGCGGATTAGGATTTTTATTTCCTTCAGTTGATAATTACAGTTCCGATTTTTATATAGATGGAGCCATGGTTTATACTTGGAATACTTATTACCAAACACCTTATCAATTAACAGAAAAGGGGAAAACAAGTTACTCTGCCGAAAATCAATTTACCATGATGAATTTTATAATAACTGCTGGTTTTAGGTTTTAATTTAAGGTGTTTTTTCATTTTAAAATGGTTAAATGAAATACTAAATCATTGTTTATTATTTGTTTGAGTATTTTTTTATTTAAAAAACATTTAAAGTTTTAACAAATGATTATATAGCCTTATTTTGCGCCACTAAAATTAAAAAAGTTTTGACATTAATAAAATCAATTTCAGGTATTAGGGGGACAATTGGGGGG
>CAMCQX010000297.1 GCA_945876985.1 Chitinophaga pinensis | reverse complement strand
GCTTTTTTTATGCTTTAATTTTAAATGGATTTTAAAAATCATCTTCCAATTCATCGTCAAGTAACAAATCATCATTGAACAAAGTATCGTTCAAATTAGGAAACATGCGGTCTTTTTCACTTTGTTCTTCATAAAAATTATTTTCCTTCTTGATCGTTTTGATAAGTTTTAAAAGTGAATCAAATGAGTTAACTTCTTCAGGCAAACACATTTCTTTAAAAGCAATCACTTCATCTTGAATATTTAACAAGCGCTCTTCAAACTCATTGATATCCAAATCATCAAATTGCTTTTCTAAATCTATCAAATTTGATTGTAATCTTTCTAACTCTATGTTTTTCATATAAGGACTTTTTATTTTCAGTAAAAATGCAAATTTGCTTTTCGTTTTTTATTTTTCAAAATTATAAATAAAACTATATTGCTTGAAGTTTGTAATTAAGTATAATTATGTCGTTTAAAATATATACAAAAACTGGCGATACCGGCCAAACCTCATTGATTGGTGGTGTTAGAGTTCCCAAATTTCACTTAAGAATAGAAAGTTATGGCACCGTTGATGAATTAAATTCATACATAGGTTTAATCAAAGATAGTATAACAAACACCCAATTTCAAGCCATATTAGCTGAAATTCAAGACCGATTATTTACTATTGGTAGTCTTTTGGCAAGTGATCCTGAAAAAAGTAAAATGAAAGTTCCCGATATTTTTGAAAAAGACATTGAATTACTCGAAAATGAAATGGATGCAATGGATAAAACTTTACCAGAATTGAAAAGTTTTGTTTTGCCAGGTGGCAATATTGTTGCCTCTCATTGCCATGTGGCACGCTGTATTTGTCGCAGAGCAGAAAGATTAGTGGTTCATTTGGCAACAGAAACAGAAGTAAATCCAATAGTTCCAAAATATTTAAATCGTTTGAGTGATTATTTATTCATGCTTTCTCGCAAAGTTGTCATTGATTCGGGTGCTGCAGAAATAGCTTGGCGCCCAAGAATGTAGATTAGACGATGGACCATAGACCATGGTCGATAGTTGATGGAATAATTTTATTTGCTATCGTCTATTGTCCATGAACTATTAACCACCATCAGCATATAAAAATAGGAAAGCCAAATTATTCTGCCATCGGCAATGGTAGAAAAATAAGAAAGGAAATATAAAAAAATTGCACTTCCAATACTTGCCAAACATGCTAAATACAAAGGTTTTTCAATGATTTGACGAATGGATTTAGTAAATAATTCTTTGAAAAATAATAAACCAACCAAGCCAAAACTTAATATTAAACTGAACCAAGAGTTTAATCGGTAAAAATTAATGGAAGCACTTTTCAAATCAAAAGTCCAAAAATTATTACGGGTAGTTTCTAACGAAATGGGCGCGTACTTTCTTATAAAATAAATCCCACATAAGTAAAAAATAAATGTAATTGAAGTTACAAAAACTGCATTTCTCTTGTTGCTTTTAAAATGATAAAACAAGTAAAAAGGAATACTGATGGCAATGGTTTCTTTCACACATAATCCCAATAGAACAGACAATAAAAACAACCATGCTTGTTGTTTAAAAGTAGCATAAATACTGATTGCAATAAATAAAAAAAGTGAGGTATCAACATAAGCAATGCTGGCATAATAAAACATGGGAAATGAAAACAAAAACAGCCAAATAGATTGCCATTTTTTGATGTTTGGAATGTTTAATAATTGCAAAGCAAAATAAAAAACAAACAACCCTAAAGCTAAAAATAAAGCATTGATTAAATTAATGGAGGTAAGCGCAGAAAAAGGCAAATAACTAGCCGTTAATGGAACCAAGAACCTCCAATTAGTAGCCGGACTCAATGCTAATTCCAAGTTATTTCCCCTAAAATATTCCACATAATTTTCAAAATATTTTGCATCGTAAGGCACTTGTTTTACAATTACTTGATTGCCGTTAAAACGTGGCAAAATCATGGCCATAAGAAGCAAACAGGTGATAATAAAATAATATAAATTGCTATTTTTCAAATCCTAAAATAATATGGTGCTGATTAAAATTTAAATACATTTGTATTGCAATTAACGCATAAGTATTTTTAAAACAATAAAACAATGACCGTAAAAATATTTACCGACCAAATGAATCGCGAAATAAGCGTTCAATTTCCTCCAAAACGAATCATTTCGTTGGTGCCATCACAAACTGAATTTTTATATGATTTGGGATTAAAAAATGAAATCATTGGGCAAACAAAATTTTGCATTCATCCTGAACAAATGCGGAAGCAAAATACAATAATTGGGGGTACTAAAAACCTAAAATTGGAATTAATTGCGCAGTTAAAACCCGATTTAATAATAGGAAATAAAGAGGAAAACGAGCAAGTACAAATTGAATATTTAATGCAACATTTTCCGGTATGGATGAGCAACATTAATACCATGGACGATGCTTATGAAATGATGCAAAAAATAGCTGAAATGGTTCATAAAACCAATGAAGCTGAAGCAATCATTCATCAAATAAAAACGGATTTTGAGCAATTAAAAATTAAGGTTACTGGAAATAAAAATACTCAAAAAATAGCTTATTTCATTTGGCGAAAACCATACATGGTGGCTGCAAAAAATACTTTTATTAATCATTTAATTGAAACATTAAATTTTGAAAATGTATTTGCAGATAATTCAGAACGATATGCAAGCGTTACTGAAAATGATATTATTGATAAAAATCCTGCTGTTATTTTCCTTTCAAGTGAACCTTATCCATTTAAACAAAAGCATATTAGCGAATTACAAAACTTATTGCCAAAGGCAAAAATAATATTGGTAGACGGTGAAATGTTTAGTTGGTATGGCAGCAGATTGCGCTTCAGTTCAAATTATTTTAAGGAACTTTTGAACCAATTATCAAATTAGTTATAATCAAGTTTTCCATATTTAACATTTGATACCATTTTTTTTATACTTTTGTAAGATATGGAAGAAAATAAAGAAAAAAGAAATCGTTTAGCAATTTTCATACCCTGGACTTTAGTAGGAATTTTAACCGTGTTGAATGGTTTTTTTATCTATAATTACTTTCAAACTGATAAAAAATTAGCAG
>CAMCQX010000296.1 GCA_945876985.1 Chitinophaga pinensis | reverse complement strand
AATTTCAGCGCTATTTCCCTCCAATTTTGAGTTAGTTTGGTTCAATAAAAGTTTTACATACCCAATGTCTCCGGTTTCATTATAAGCTAAAAAATAAATAATATTCTCATCCTTTAAATTGGTGACTAATTTTTCAATGGTATAAGTATTTGCAATATAGGCTTGCATATCCGACTCCGAATTTTCGTCTTTATACGAATCGTAAAAAGTGCTTGCTCCTATTTGAGCTAATGCCGCTCGGTGTTTTAATGAACAAATGACAATATTTGAGAACATAAATTTATTGTTATATGAAATTTATATGCAATATATTATTTTAGAATGTTTGATAAATTTATTGCGTTAAAATCATTTTCTTAGTACCAACAGATGCATTATCTACTATTAAATCGTAAAAGTAAATTCCTGATTTAAAATCGCTGGCTTTTATATTTATGCAGCCCTTGCCAGTTGTATAAATATCAAATGATTTTAGTTGTTCTCCTTGATAATTGTAAACATACAACGTTGCTTTTGAAAAAGGTTTTATAATTTCGAAATTAATAGTAGTATTTTGATTAAAAGGATTGGGGTTATTTTGAAAAAGTTTGTTGCCATAAATATCTTCATTGGTTTCAACCCCTGTTGTATTTCCACCTTTTCCTAGGCCACCACCTGTTAATGGCGTTTTTATTTTTAAAGAATCAATTAATGTTGAGTCTTTACCATTTTTTATATAGTTTTTAAAAGCCGCTGACGAATAACCGCAACAAATAGATACTTGATTAGTTAAAAGTTCTATTTGGTTTTGTTGATCTTTCATTCCTTCTATTAACAAACCTATTAAATTTTGATAAGCTACTGATTTTCTACCTGTGTTATCCGTTATTACCACTTCGGGTATAATTGGTTCAACCTCTTGTGCTATTAAACCCATGTATCTTTTCAAATCGGCTGCTATTATGGTTCCTCCCATGGCAGAATCATGCAATAATTCGGTTTTATAATTAAAGTAAACACCACGCAATAATTTTATTTTATTTAAAGCATCATTTACAGTAATTATATTTTCTTTCAAATTTAAATCAGAGCTTGTCCAAAAACCTAATTTTGCTACACTTAAACCACCACCAGTAACATAAAAATTATCTTTATTATTGTACCTAACTACCCAAGCACATGTTAATGCACCATTTACTTCAGCTTGAGAAATGTGACCCCAATTATATATTGTATTCCTTAATTTTAAAGCCATTACATCGTTAGGAGCATTTACATGTAATTTATAAACGCTTACATCATTTGTTCCAATACCTACCCTGCCACCGCCAAGCACTTTTAGTTGTGCTTTTAGTGAAATTGCTACTAATAATGCGATAATTAATAAAAAAGTTTTAGTCGTTCTCATGTATTTTTGGTTTGTTTATTTTCTACTTTATTTTTATTACAAAAATACCAGAATCTGGCACATATACTCTTTGGGGAGAATTATACGACCAAGCATTGTAATATTCACCCACTATGCTATCATTGGTTAAACTTATTGCATTTCGAACATGAAGTGTATTAAACGGATATTTAACACCACTAGTAATCATTGGACTAATTGCCATTTTGTTTGTTCCCAAAAACGTTTGAATTGTGTCTATACTATAATCTTGATTATATATTTTAAAAAAATTGTTAGTTATTTTAAAAAAATTGTTAGAAATTATTTGAATATTATTTATGCGAGGTGAAAATGCATATTTATAAACTATACAGCTATCACCATTTTTAAGTTCATGGTATTCTCCATTGCTATTACTAATTTTATTGTCTTTTGAACAACTAAATTGAGCAAATATGATGCAAAATATGATGGCTAAATTTTTCATAAATATTTATTTAATAAGAATTATAACAACTACCATTAACTGTGGCAAAAAACTCAGTTCCATTTGTATCATCCACCTCAAAACCATCTTCTAATAATATTTCAGTAACTGCTCTTAACGAAATCTTTTGCCCATTATCCACCTTTACCGATGCTGTCGTTGAATTATTTAACCCAAGTTTTATACTACTTTTTAAACCATGGGTGTAGCCCATTGTAGCAAAGTTATAATTGGTTTGAATAAATGAAGTATTGCACCCTTCTATGTTTAGTTTATAAACTTTTACAAAATCAAGCTCAAAATTAAATGGTAAATTATTTAAATCAATAACATCACAAAATCTATGTTGAAAACCATCAATAGTTAAGGAGCCCTCAATATCTAAAATAATATTCATTGCATCTAAATCACTGGCATATTTATCCATGTGTTTTATCAATTTATTATCGTAATAAGTATTCATTTCGGTAGGTGTCCATTCTAAGGAATATGTATGCCATTCTGTTTGGTTAATAAATGCATCGTTATGGCTAATTTGAGAATATAATCCCCCCGAAAAACTACAGTCATCTGTTTGCCTTTCACCGTCTAATTTACCTGGAGGTTCAGGGGAGTTCAAAGCTCTGAACCACCTATTTGTAGTCATTAATCCCCGGTATGGGTCGTTTTCTGCTATATCAATTTCGCTGTAATCAGAAATTCTATTTGGCAGCGAGGGGCTTTGAGATGGTTTTTGATCATTATTATACATCGCATTTAACCAAAAACATTGACCCATACCTTTACTTTGGAAGCCAACAGGTCTATCTATTTTAAATCTAGCTTCAAAAAAACCATATTTATATGCTTTTTTTGAAACTAAAAGCCCTGTTGAAATTGAATAAGAATAAGGTACTCTATTATAATTAGCATCATATCTCCATGTATTTAATAGAGGGTTCTCTTTTCTTGATGTTAAAGTTACACTTGTCAAAGGGCTAGTTTGATATGTATGATTATGGTTATTGGTGAAATTATAAGGTAAGTTATTTTGGTAATTATCAAACCCTACCCAGTCGGTTAAATAAAATTGTTGAGATACAGGTGGTCTATCACAATTAAACAACCAATAATTCCACTTTGTTTTAGTATTGGTTTCAGTAATAAATTCCTCATCAAATTTCAAGTTAATAACATCCCAATTTTTATCATTTAAAGCCCCATGTGTGCCATCACTGTTAAAAAAGTAAGGTGTTTGAGCATTTAAAAAAT
>CAMCQX010000295.1 GCA_945876985.1 Chitinophaga pinensis | reverse complement strand
GAAAGTCTTTCAGATTGGCAAGTATTGTCTACAAACATCAAAGGCATGGCGTACTTATAACCACTTAATCTTTTTAATTTATAGTCTTTACATTCTGAACTTATATTCTTATTGTTTTCTGATTGATTATCTTCTTTTTTGTCTAAATAAAATAAATCATAAAGGGAGGTTGAAATATTAAAAAATAAAATAATTGAAGTAAAAATAATGAATAATGACTTATTGTTATCGAGGCGTTTCATAAGAATAAATATTGAATAATTGGGGTAGTTAGCATAATGATTATATAAATTCACTTTAGTTGCATAAAGAAAATAATTAAGAGTAATTTAAGATATGGAATAATTAGCAACTAAAAAAAAGACCTGACAGGTTTTAAAAACCTGTCAGGTCAGTGCTAATTATAAACCTGCCAAACTTTGCCTCAATACTTCTATTTTAGCCAAGGCATCATCTTTCTTTTGGCGTTCTTTTTCTACCAATTCAGGTTTGGCATTTGCTACAAACTTTTCATTACTTAACTTCACATCTACGCTTGCCATAAAACCAATTAAATATTCAATTTCTTTGTTAATTTTCTCGGTTTCTGCTACTGTATCAATTTCAATGTTTAACTTTACAAAAACTTGATCTGTAGAAACTGATACAGACGCATAATTATGCGTCTCTACAGCGTTAAATAAAATGCTAGAAACATTGGCCAATTTTTTGATTAAAAACTGGTAAGGTTCGTATAATTCTATTTGCGTTGTTTTGATAACAATTTCAAATGCTTCCTTCGGGCTAATTCCTTTGCTGTTACGTAAATCACGAATTTTAGCAATGGTTTCAAAGGTATTTTGTAAAGACGTATAATTATACGTCTCTACGTTTGGATATGATGCAATACAAATACTTTCTCCTTCTTTTCTTTCAGTTAATTCTTGCCAAATTTCTTCTGTAATAAATGGCATAAATGGATGTAAAACCAACATCAATTTTTCAAAGAAAACAACTGTTTGGTCGTATGTACTTTGGTTCAATGCTTCGCCATAAACTGGTTTTATCATTTCTAAATACCAAGCGCAGTAATCATCCCAAATCAATTTGTAAATCATCATTAAGGCTTCGCTTAATTTATAATCATTACATTTTTCTTCTATTTCTGCTAAAGCAATATTGAACCTAGTATCAAACCATTGTTCAGAAATTTTATTGCTTGCCAATAAATCGGCAGCAAAATCAGCATCAGGTTTAATGGTTAATCCTTTTACCAAACGGAAAGCATTCCATATTTTATTGGCAAAATTACGTCCTTGTTCTACCTGGCTTTCATCAAATAAAATATCATTGCCCGCAGGGCTACAAATAAGCATTCCCATGCGAACTCCATCAGCACCATATTGCGCAATTAAATCTAACGGATCAGGTGAATTCCCCAACGACTTACTCATTTTTCTGCGTTGCTTATCACGTACAATTCCAGTGTAATAAACATTACTAAATGGTTTTTGTCCCATCCATTCGTAACCAGCCATAATCATTCTGGCAACCCAAAAAAACATAATTTCTGGTGCTGTAACTAAATCGTTGGTTGGGTAAAAATATTTTATATCTTCTTTGCCTTCTTCCTTAAAACCATCAAAAACGCTGATTGGCCAAAGCCACGAACTGAACCAAGTGTCTAAAACGTCTTCGTCTTGTTTTAGATGTTGTCCCGATACATCGGGATTGGATGTTGGATGTTGAATTTTAAATTTCTCAATAGCTTCAACTTCAGTTTTAGCAACAACAAAATTTCCATCTTCACTAAACCAAGCGGGAATCTGTTGTCCCCACCAAAGTTGGCGACTGATACACCAATCCTTGATATTGTCGATCCAATGCTTGTAAGTATTTTTCATGTTGGCAGGATGAAACTTAATTTCATCGTTCATAACCGCATCTAACACTTGAGGATTTTTAGCCAAAAACTTTTTCATATCAACCCACCACTGAAGTGTTAAACGAGGTTCAATAACTGCTCCCGTTCTTTCACTTGTTCCAACTTGGTTTTTATATTCTTCTATTTTTTCAATAAATCCAGCTTCTTCTAAATCAATGGCTATTTGCTTACGAACCGCAAATCTGTCTTTACCAATATAGCGTTCATCTTGCGCTTTTTCATTTAAAAACCCTTCTTCTGTTAAAATATCAATTACTTCTAAACCATGTTTTTTCCCTAAATCATAATCGTTTTTATCATGGGCAGGCGTAACTTTTAAGCAACCTGTACCAAAATCCATGGCCACATATTCATCGGCTATGATTTCAATTTCACGATTAATAAAAGGAACAAAAGCTTTTTTACCAATTAAATGCTTAAAACGCTCATCGTTCGGATTTACACAAATTGCAGCATCAGCTAAAATAGTTTCAGGACGAGTAGTTGCTATTACAACATAGTTGTTGGTTGTTAGTTGTTGGTTGTTAGATTCTTTTGCTATCAACTGACAACTGTCAACTGTCAACATATATTTTATGTAAAACAGTTTAGAATTTACATCTTTAAAAATAACTTCTTCATCGCTTAAGGCTGTTTTACCTATAGGATCCCAGTTTACCATTCTAAGCTCACGGTAAATCAATCCTTTGTTGTAAAGGTCAATAAATACATCAATTACAGCTTCACTTAAACTAGGTTCCATGGTAAATCGAGTTCTATCCCAATCGCAGCTTGCACCTAATTTTTTGAGTTGTTCTAAAATAATTCCGCCATATTTTTCTTTCCATTCCCAAGCATATTTTAAAAAATCTTCTCTGCTTAAATCCGATTTTTTGATACCACGCTCGCGCAACATTTGAACAACTTTGGCTTCGGTAGCAATGCTTGCGTGGTCGGTTCCGGGAACCCAACATGCATTTTTTCCTTGCATGCGTGCCCTACGTGTCAATACATCTTGAATGGTATTATTCAACATGTGCCCCATGTGTAATACGCCCGTAACATTTGGCGGGGGAATTACAATGCTATATTGTTCACGCTCATCGGGAGTAGCGTGAAAATATTTGTTACTTAACCAGTAACTATACCACTTATCTTCAATTGATTGTGGTGAATACGTTTTTGAAATTTCTTTTGTCATAAACTTTGGGAAG
>CAMCQX010000294.1 GCA_945876985.1 Chitinophaga pinensis | reverse complement strand
CAGAGCGCATAAAATACATCATAAATATTTAGGAAAAGAAGATGGCGAAAACTTTGGAATGTTAATAGTACCTTTAAAATATTGGAAAAACCCAAATTCAACTAACTAATGAGTTTATATGCCTGGTTAATGTTAGGTTCTTTTATTGGACCATTTGCTTTAAGCTTCGATAAAAAAGTAGCTTTTTACAAATGGTTTAAACCTTTATTTATAGGTATATTTATCAATGCATTTTTGTTTATTTTATGGGATGGTTGGTTTACTCGTTCTGGAATTTGGTGGTTCAATAACGATTATGTTTTACCTTTTCTTCTCAATGATTTACCAATTGAAGAATGGCTTTTTTTTATAGTTGTTCCTTTTGCAAGCGTATTTATTTATGCATGTATTAAAGCATATTTTTCTGATAAATTCTTCCAACCATTTGTATCAATAATTAATTACACATTTATCGTTTTACTTGTTGTTGCTTGTGTTTTATTTAACGATAAAACGTATACTTTGGTAAATTGTGCATTGGCATTGGCTTTATTGCTTTTGCATCAGTTTTATTTTAAAAAATCCTACATGGCTTATTTTTGGATGGCCTATTTTGTTCATTTAATACCATTTTTATTGGTAAATGGAGTGCTTACTGGTGCAGTAACTCCCGAGCCTGTAGTTGGCTACAACACCAATGAAATAATAGGTTTGCGCATTTATACTATTCCAATTGAAGATACCATATATGCACTCACATGCCTTTTAATTCCAATAAGCGTCATGGAATATTTATTGGACAAAAAATAATTTTTTATATCCAAGCTACTTTCTCGTTATTCGTAAAAAAATATTTTATGAAAAAGACTTCATTTTTTAATCAATTATTTGCCATTTGTTTTTTATTTAGCTTCAATTTTTCAACTTCATTTGCGCAGCAAAATTTAAGTATAGAAAAATTGTGGCAATTAGGCAGAGTTTCTGATCAACAGGTTTCTCCTGATGGTAAAACAATAATTTTTGGTGTTAAAAATTATGATATAAAAGCCAATAAAGGAACCAATATTATATATAAATGTGATATCAATGGTGGCAACAAAATAGCAATTACCAATGCTGAAATGAATGCTTTTAGTGCAAGGTTTACTCCAGATGGCAAAAAAATAAGTTACTTAAAAGTAATTGGAGGAAATGTTGCATTGTATGAAATGAACCTTGACGGTAAAGAAGAAACGCTTGTCTTGAATATTCCTGGCGGAATTAGTGGTTATAAATATTCGCCAAAAATGAACAATATAGCCTTTACTGCCGATGTGAAAT
Organism: Chitinophaga pinensis; assembly: GCA_945876985.1. Taxonomy (GTDB): domain Bacteria; phylum Bacteroidota; class Bacteroidia; order UKL13-3; family UKL13-3; genus JAAFJM01. The sequence goes on along the minus strand of CAMCQX010000294.1, from coordinate 1,819 downwards.
TGGATAAAGAAGTAAAAGAAATTTATCCAGATTTAGATAAATGCAATGCAAGAATTATTGATGGTTTATTTTACCGTCATTGGGATAGTTGGCACGATTACGCATACAGTCATTTGTTTATTGTGTCTTATTCGAATGGTCAAACCAATGGTGATGCAATTGATATCATGAAGAATGAAAAATTTGATTGTCCGCTCCAACCAAATGGCGATGATGATGAATTTAATTGGAATCCTGCCGGTACTAAATTAGCATATGATAGTCGAAAATTAACAGGAACTGCTGAGGCAATTTCAACCAACAGCGATATTTATTTATATGATTTAATTTCAAAACAAACTTCAAATATTTCTTCATTGAACGAAGGTTATGACAGAAATCCGCAGTTTTCGCCCGATGGAAATAAAATTCTTTGGTTATGTATGCAAGGCAAAGGAAATGAAAGCGATTTGAATAAGTTAGTTTGCATGGATTTATTAAACAAAGACTTGTTAATTAAAGAAATTACTGGCAAAAGTAATTTTGATTATCCAATTGAAAATTTCCAATGGAGTAATGTTAACAAAAGCATTTATTTTACAGCTCCATTTAAAGGAACAAAACAGTTATTTGAATATAGTTTTACTGCAAAAAAAGGTAAAGAAAATATTACAAAAATATCGAATACTGAAACCGATTATGGTTCATTTTGCTCTATTACCAATGATAAAAAAACAAGCTTTATAATAGGTAAAATGAGTATTTCTATGCCAACAGAACTTTTTGTAATTGACTTAAAAACTAAAACAGAAACACAAATTACTTTTACCAATCAAGCTTTGTTAATGGAAACAAACATGGGTAAAGTTGAAAAACGAATTACCAAAACTACCGATGGAAAAGATTTGTTAAGTTGGGTGATTTATCCGCCAAATTTTGATGCAACTAAAAAATACCCAACCTTATTGTATTGTCAAGGTGGTCCGCAAAGTGCACTTACCCAATTTTTTAGTTATCGCTGGAATTTTCAATTAATGGCTGCCAATGGTTATATAGTTATTGCGCCAAACAGGCGCGGAATGCCTGGACACGGAAGCGAATGGAATGATGCCATTACTGGTGATTATGGTGGACAATGTATGAAAGATTATTTAAGCGCCATTGACGATATTAGCAATGAACCATATGTAAATAAAGACAAGCTAGGTGCAGTAGGGGCAAGCTTTGGCGGATATTCAGTTTATTGGTTAGCAGGAAATCATAACAAACGTTTTAAAACATTTATAGCTCATTGTGGCATGTTTAACATGGAAAGTTGGTATGGAACTACCGAAGAAATGTACTTTGCCAATAACGATAATAAAGGTCCATATTGGAGTCAAACCGAACACCCAAATAACTTTGATGCATCGCCACATAAATTTGTAAAAAACTGGGATTCGCCCATGTTAGTTATTCATAACGAAAAAGATTTTAGAGTACCGCTAGGACAAGGAATGGAAGCATTTACAGCTGCGCAATTAAAAGGAGTTCCAAGCCGTTTTTTATATTTCCCTGACGAAAACCATTGGGTAACCAAACCTCAAAACAGTGTGCTTTGGCAACGTGTTTTCTTTGATTGGTTAGATAGAAGTTTGAAGTAAATTTAAATATTGTAAAAGCAATATTATTTTGTTGATGAGCTTATTTCTTCATCAAAATGATATTGCTTTAAAGCAGTAATAATTGCAAAGCTGCCCCAAAGAATAATGGCTATTTTATCGGTTTCGCTATAGTTATTTAAAAAACCATGAATGAGGAAAGTACTTAATCCAACCAAAATGGAAATAGCTAATATTTT
>CAMCQX010000293.1 GCA_945876985.1 Chitinophaga pinensis | reverse complement strand
ATCCTTTGCAAGGAATATTTTTTTAATTAAATTATTTCTTGATACACGCTCACAGTCGTATGAATTACTATTGCAAACTCTGCAAGCTTTGTCTTTTTGAGTTTTAGTAACAATTAGAATTTTAATGGAAATATATACACATAAAACTAAGAGGGATAAAAACAATAAATAATATATCATACAATTTTGGGGTATGCAATTTTACAACCAATTGACCACAAATAAAATAAATATGAAATTAAATTTTCCTAAAAAACTGTCAGCTATTTTTAGTTAAAGTAAAAACAGTAATCTCAGGTAAAATACCCACTCGTCCTGGATATCCTAAAAAGCCAAAACCCCTGTTTACATATATTTGTTGGTTTTTAACATGATACAAACCAGACCAATGAGGATAAATATATTGGGAAGGACTCCATTTAAAACTCCCAATTTCAATACCAAATTGAAATCCATGTGTATGTCCGCTAAAAGTAACATCAATGTCTTGATGATTTTTACTAACTATGCTATCAAAATGACTTGGATCGTGTGAAAGTAATAATTTTACAGGAACATCAGGCATATTTTTAGTGGCTTTATCTATGTCGCCATATTTTTGAAAACGACCTTTATCACCCCAATTTTCAACTCCAATAATTCCAATTCTTTGGTTGTTTTTGGTTAAAGTTATATGTTCATTTCTTAATAAATTCCAACCCATGTTTTTATGTGCTTGTGCTAAATCTGCTAAGTTTTTTTCTTTAGCTTCTTTACTTGCCCAATTTGGAACATAATCACCATAATCGTGGTTTCCATATATGCTAAACACGCCCATAGGCGCTTTTATTTCCGCAAAAATATTTTGCCAATCATATAATTCATCTGTCATGCTATTCACAATGTCGCCAGTAAAAAATACCAAATCAGCATTTTCTTGTTTAATCATTTGAATGCCTTTATAAACCGCATCTCTATCGGTAAAGCTTCCCGTGTGAACATCACTTATTTGCAGCAATTTTACACCTTCAAAACCACTTGGTAAATTAGGCAAATACAATTGAACGCGCCTAACTCTATAATCGTAAGCACCTTTAATAATTCCTCTAGTTAAAATTATAAGCGGTGCAGCGGAAACCAATAAACCTGTAGTAGCCAAAAATTGACTTCTACTTATTTTTTCTTTTTCCTCTATTTCTTCTTCGTGAATATGTTCTAAAACATCACCTTGAGTAGGATCAACAATGTTTTTTGATTGATTTCGTGATAATATTTTTCTCCATATTATTTTGAATAATCTTTTTAAATCATCAAAAATTAAAAAAATACACACAACAAATTTTGAAATATAAATGACAAAATAGAAGCCAGCGAAGTATATTTTAATAAAATTATTTCCAGTTTTACCCGGAAAAAGTAGACCCGACATAAAATAAATAAAAACGAGCACAGGAATTGTCCAATAAATATAAGCAAATACTTTCCTTGTAATTTCAGATTTATTTCTTACTAAAGCTCTAACAGCTTGCCAACTATATAAATCAATAAGAAATGCGAAGGATATAAAAGATAATGCTAATTTAATTTGAAATGCTTGAATCACGAATGTTTTATGCTTTATTTGAAAAGGGTACAAATAAACAATGCTTTGTACATAAAACAAAAAGAGATTTTGATAATCATTTTGTAAACTTGCTGCGATAAAAATATTTTGAATAAAAACAAACACATAAAAGCAATACAAGGAAAACTCATTAAGTTAAAAGACTGGCTATTGAAAGTGTTTCTACTTTCGTGGCAATACAGTTTTATGCTTATCATTCTATACAGAGTTATTCCAGTTCCTGTAACTCCCTTACATATAGTTAGGCTATTTGAACAAATGGCCGGAAGTGATGAAATGCGTTTAAACAAATCGTGGCGAGGAATTGATTATATTGGTAACAATATGATTAAAGCTACCATAGTTAGCGAAGACTTACAGTTTTTTGAACATTACGGATTTGATTTTGAACAAATTTATAAATCAATAAAAAGTAATATAAATGGTGGTAAAAAATTACGAGGTGCAAGCACTATAAGCCAACAAACTGCTAAAAATTTATTTTTTACCCCAAGCCGAAGTTGGATAAGAAAAGGATTAGAATTTTATATTACTGTAAGCATAGAATTACTTTGGAGTAAACGAAGAATTTTGGAAGTTTACTTAAATATTATAGAAATGGGCAAAGGAATTTATGGTGCTGAAGCAGCGGCAAATTTTTATTATAATAAATCAGCCAGTGAATTAAGTAAAAATGAAGCAGCATCAATAGTTGCTTGTTTTCCAAATCCAAGAAGATGGACCGCTAATAAGCCTTCAAGATATATAGAAAGAAAGCAATCAGTAATAGTAAGGTATATGAAATATGTAAAAATACCCTGGAATCAAAAAGGCACTAAGTAGTTTTTGTTTTATTTGATTTGTCTAATTTATTGGCGTTTTCAGTATTTTTATTGAAAATATAAAATTTGTGATGGCATTTACCACATGTATATTTTCTATATGAATCAGATATTCCAATTTTTTTGAATATTTTATTTTTCTTTATTCTTTTGATATCATTTATAGCACCACATTTTGGACATTTGTATTTGAAATTAAAATAAATTTTATAGCTATAAATAAATAAAACTAAAAGGATAAAAATATAAAATATGGATATAAAATTAACATATAAAAAACCTTCTATGTCAATAGTATTGATTATTAAAAGTTGAAATTTCATTTGATTTTGGATAATTTTTTTACTAAATTTTATATTGTGGCAATTATAAACAAATTAATTAAAATTTGATTAAATATTAAAATAAAAAATAGTTGTTCAAATTTGTAATATAAATATTAAAACATTGGCTATCGCTTCATCTATATTTGCAAACTCTTAAACATATTCATTAATGAAATTAAAAATAATCAATAAAAATATATTTTTACTTATAGCTGCATTATTCATTCCCATTATTTCAGTGATTGCACAACAAACAGAAACTATTGAAGGACAAATGATAAGCAAAAAAAATAAAAGTTCATTAATTGGTGTGTTGGTTTCATTGGTTAATTTAAACGATTCATTTACCAGAAAAAACAGTTTAACAGATAGTGAAGGT
>CAMCQX010000292.1 GCA_945876985.1 Chitinophaga pinensis | reverse complement strand
GGAATTTGAACACCTTTGGCTTTTATTTTATTTTGCAAAATTAACTTACATGCTATTGCCATTGGCAATCCCACTGTTTTAGCCATTGCAGTGTAAGTTTTGTCTTCACCTTTTACTACTAAAGTACTATTAATTTTTTGCTTTTTATTGTTTAACTCAAATGCTATTTCATGTTTCATTACAATCATGTCTAAATCGGTTTTTTCTAACAACCATTTTTGTTGTAATAAATGTTGAAGTATTTGGGCTGGAGTTGCATTTTCAAGTCCAATAATTTCATTGGTAAATAATCCCAACCATTTTACTCTTTTAAAGTCTTTGTTAGCTTTTGTAATGTTAAAAAATGTACAAAATACTTCTTCTACATTGCTATGATTAGCAACACTTAAAAACGATGCTATTAAGTCACGATAGGTTAAAACTTGACTGTTGTGAATGCAAAAACTATCGTCTGTTAAGCCTAATTTTACCAATAAATTCCAACTTTGGCTAAATCCTTTTTTGCGCAAAGTTCCTCTAATTACGGAAGTAGCTTTTTGTAAACCATAGGGTTCAATATAACTTAAACTGTCACGGTTGGCATACATTTCAAAAACACCATAATTGGAAATATTTACGCTTGCTGTTTGTTTAAAAATTCTGTTTGGAGGTATAAATTTTATTAAACCATTTTCTAAATATTGAGCGGTAGCTTGCCCAGCTAAAATAACGTTTCTAGGATTCCAAGTAAATTTATAGTTCCATGGATTGGTATCAAATTCAGGAGCAACCAAACCACCACAAAACGATTTGAAAGAGGTAATATTTCCTCCATCTTTTTGTATTTTGTGAATCATTTCCATGGCCGACAAATGGTCAATTCCTGGATCTAAACCTATTTCATTTAAAAACAAAACATTTGCTTTTAAAGCTGCTTCGTTTAAACTTTGCATTGGAGGTGTTACATAGCTGGCAGTTACCAAATTTTTTTTAAATTTAATACAATCGTGCGCTGCAATAATGTGTAAAGTGGGAGGTAAAAGCGAAACCACTAAATCTGTATTTTTGATAGCTTCTTCGCGTTCTTTTTGGTTATTAATATTAAATGCTAATGCAATTCCTTGTTTACTTTTTCCTATTTTTTGTTTGGCTAAATCAATGCTTTGATCAGCAATGGTAACTTGCCAATTTTCCTTTTTGGCGTTTGCCAATAAATATTTTATTAAGTATGAAGAAGAAAGACCCGCGCCTATTACCAATATTTTTTTCATAAAAAACCCTTTTAAAATGCATTGCAAACATATATTTCATTTACATGGAAACAAACTGTTTTTAAACAACAAAAAACCGACTAATCAATTACTTGAAAGTCGGCTTTTGTAGGTAATATAAATTTTATGAAGAGATATTATATAAGCTTACGCTCTTACTTATTATAATTTTTTATCTGAATTTTCGTCTTGTTTTTCCTTTATTGGTTTTTCTGTTTTATTTGATCTGCCGCAACCCTTGGTAAATGTTCCTAATGTTAAACCACCAAATAGTAATATTATCAATGTTATTTTCATGCTTTTTGTTTTTATAAACACATAAACGTTACAAATATTAAAATTGTTACTCTGTATTAAAATTTAGTTTCTATTAGGTTGATTTATTTGTAGTTAAATTTTATTCATTATTAATGTTAATAAAAAATCCGTTTTTCAACTGAATGAAAAACGGATTTTATATTTTATATGCTTATATAAAATTACAATGCAGCAGCATATAATTTTTCAACTTCTGCCCAATTTACTACATTCCAAAATGCAGTAATATAATCAGGTCTGCGGTTTTGGTAATGCAAGTAATAAGCATGTTCCCAAACATCTAATCCTAAAACTGGAGTTCCTTTGCATTCTGCAATGTCCATTAAAGGATTGTCTTGGTTTGGAGAAGAACAAACACAAAGTTTGCCTTCTTTCACACATAACCAAGCCCAACCAGAACCAAAACGGGTAGTAGCTGCTTTTGCAAATTCTTCTTTAAATTTATCCATTCCACCTAAGTCGGTATTGATGGCATCTAATAATTTTCCACTAGGACTTCCACCTGCATTTGGACCAATAATTTTCCAAAAGAAACTATGGTTAAAATGCCCGCCACCATTGTTGCGAACTGGCATTGGATATTTTGAAATATTTTTACAAATTTCTTCAATGCTCAAATTTTCAGCATCGGTTCCAGCCAAAGCATTGTTTAAATTGGTAACATAAGCTTGGTGATGTTTGCTGTGGTGAATTTCCATTGTGCGAGCATCAATATTTGGCTCTAACGCTGGGTATTCGTAAGTAAGTTTTGGTAATTCGAATGACATAATATTTATGGTTTTTTAAAGTTTAAAATTTTTGCAGTTTAAAAATTGAACAATTCAATTTTGCACTGCAAATGTAAAAATATTAACCAAATTTGGTAATGAAAAGTTTTTTATAATTTACTGTTTTTTTGTTATTAGGTTGATAGAGTTAATTAGTTAATTGAGTTCTGATATTAATATTTACCTATTGCCAATTGCTAATTCAATATTTCCCACCACCCATTTCTCAACACTCATTTCTCAGTGCTCAAAATTGTCCATAATACATTTCAACTCACAAAATATCTTGATAAATTGGTGTTTAGTTTCATAGTAAATACGGAAATCAAAGCTAAAATTTGTTTTTTTAAAAATATATCAAAATCAATATGAAAAACTGCATTGCATTTGCATTATTATTTATAAGTACTTTAACAGTATTTGCCCAAGTAGAAAATCCAAAAGGGGTAATTAAAAATCCAAAGGGATTCAAAGAAAAATCGCATAATTTTTTAATGAGTAAACGCTTTAAAATGGCAACTGGTCAGCGAGATAGTTTGCAAGCTATTAATTTGTTGTTTAACAAAGACACCACTCAACGTGGTATCGAATACAGAGCTTTAGACTTAACTTATCATGATTTATTAGCAAAATATAATGAGTTAAACAGAAAGCATAAATCATTACAAACTGATTATACAGAAATGAATCAGCATTATACCGATTTATTGAAATCGTCATTAAGTAAAACGGAGCAATTAAACTTGGCATTGAAACAAAAAGAAGACATGCTTTCGGCAAGGGAAAAACGCTTGGT
>CAMCQX010000291.1 GCA_945876985.1 Chitinophaga pinensis | reverse complement strand
CAATTGGTAAGCACCGCATTGCTATCTAATTTGTCTAATAATGGAATTTGTTTTACGTCATTATTACGCCAAATTCTATCACCATTGGGAATATAAATTCTATAAAAATTATTTGCATCGGGAGTAAACGGATTGATAAATTGGTATTTTGATCTTGGTAAATTTTTTGGATCAATGCGTGCAAATTTATTTCCTAAACCATCGGCACCAACTTGTATTCTAAAAGCTCTTCCTTCTTGAATTGACATATAATAATCAGTAGCATTTGGCGACACAAAACAAAAAGATCCATCGTAACTTAATGGTAAAGTCCAAGGTTTGCGATAATCGCCAGCGTTAGTATATAAAGTACCATTGTCTTGCAAACCACCTAAAAGTATATCACTTGTAGTAGTTTTATCAATGGCCACTGTATAAAATTGAGTGGTATTGTATCCATTATTTAAAGATTTCCAGGTAATATTTGTGGCTAAATTATTATCAGTTAATGAAATTCCACCATCGTGAACCGATATACATTTGGATGGATTAGAGTTATAAAAAACCATACTGTGATTATCGGGATGATGGTTTTGATAAATTTTAAAATCAGGGCGAGTAGTTCCAACTTCATAGCCACCTATCCAAGCGGTGTTATTTGCAGTTTTAAAACCATCTGTTGAACGGTATAAATTTGCTCCACCAACATAAACTACATCAGCATTATCGGGTTTTACTTTTACATATAAACAGTAACCTGATTGTGAAATAAAAGGACCAAATTCGCCTTGCATTTGAGGTAAATTAGCGCTTCTATCTTCCCAAACTCCACCCGCTAAAGTACCGTCACCACTCACATAATTGTATTTCCATAAACTATTCCATTCTTCAGTTCCATTGAATTGAATTGATTTTTTTCCAACTCCAGGCGTATGCGCAATAAAGTATACTTGTTTTTCATCGCTAGGCGAAATTCCAATAGAAATTCGGCCACAATTAGCGGGGAAAAATGTTGGACTAATTTTACTCCAATTTGTTCCATTATTTATACTTCGCCATATTCCTGCAAAAGTACTTCCGCTTGATAATGTTGCATATATTACACCTGTAGAAGTAATAGCCACATCAGTATATGGAGTAGATGAAGAAGTAGAACCTCGGTTTAATTGCCAAGTGTTTCCACCATTTAAACTACGCCAAATTCCACCATAGGTAGCGGCAAATACTGCATCTATAGTATCCAATGTTGGGTTAACAACAACATTATTTGTAAAATCCCATAAATTATCAAACTGAATACTACTGGAAACAGTAGTTTTTAAACGGTTCCAAGTTTTACCTGAATCAGTTGATTTTAGCATGCCATTTCCAGTAAAAAAAGCACCTGGAACATAGCCACCAAAATACTCACCAGTGCCGGCATACCAAATATTTTCTTTGCCTTTTCTAGTATCTTGCGTAATACAAGTAACATTCACATTTGAATCAATATTGGTACAAATATTCCAACTAGCACCTGCATCGTAACTGCGCCAAATTCCACCACTAGCTCCTCCAGCTAACAGAACGTTTTCATTGGTTTTATCTATAGCTATGGCACGTGTTCTGCCACCAATATTATAAGGACCGCGCTGGCTCCAAAATCCCATATTATTGGTTTTATTCAAAGCTACATCACATTGAGGTAATTGATTGGCAAATGTCAATTCCATGTTCCTAATTCCTTTTGGAATTTCACCAGTAGTAGGATTTGCCAACATGTTTTTCATCCATTCATCTCTACCTTTTAGGTCTTCTTCCATTCCATCGCTGTTATATTCTTTCTCCTCATTGCTTGCAATTACAATATTTGAAGGAGCATTGTTACAACTGATATAAAATAAAGAAATGGCTATTAAAATTTTGAAATTCATCTGTTTTGTTCTCATTTAAAAATCGAATATAGTTTTTTGGTTTGTAAAAGAAAAAAATCGAATAATAAATAATGAAATCCGAAGCAGGAAATTCAAAATTCGAAAGTAAAAAATTAATTTTTAATGATGAATTTCGAATGATAGAATTCGATGTAAGTAATTCGAAAATCGAATATGACAATTGAATAAAGAATGTAGAATATTGAACTTCGAAATTATTGCCCTGAAAGGGCAAAATATTATAACATAGGGTGAAGCCCTATGGCCCTATACTAAACTACAAACCAAGCCCTGAAAGGGCGTAACAAAAAAATTAATCCCAAACATATTTTTCATCAAATTCCACTTGATATTTTTTCAAAAATTGGCGGTATTCATCTTTAAATGTTTTGGTTTGATGATGTTCTTTTTGATTCTCAATATAATTAATTACCACATCAACCTCAGAAGGATTTACCGAAAAAGCTCCATATCCATCTTGCCAATAAAAATTGTCAAATTCATGGCCTTTTGTTTTTATCCATTTTGATGAATGTGACTTTACCTCTTCTAGTAATTTTATGAGAGCTACTTTTTTTGATAACTTACATAATATATGCACATGGTCTAAATGACCACCAATTTTTATTGCTTTGCAATCTAAATTATTACAAATTCCTGCTAAATACGCATAGAGTTCTGCTTCAATGCTTGGTGTTATTAACGGTATTCGATGTTTGGTACTAAACACCAAATGGATATAATTTTGAACCAATGATTGACCCATGATATTTTTGTTTTTGTTTATTATTATTTCATAGGGCTACACCCTATGCTTTGATTTTCCGCCCGGGCTACGTTTAAATATTCTTGTTACAATTCATAGGGCTGCACCCTATGCTTTTTTGTTTTGCCCTTTCAGGGCTGAAAATGAAAATTTAAAATTTCTAATTCATTATTCGATGTTTTAATTTTATTATTTCGAATTTGTAAATTAGAATTTCGAATTTAACCTTTAGTCTTCCAAGTCGTATTGTTTAATTTTTCGGTATAAGGTGCGTTCAGAAATGCCCAATTCATTGGCGGCTTTTTTTCTGCGACCACGGTATTTATCCAATGCTTTTTTTATCAATTCTATTTCTTTGTGTTCTATTGATAAGCTTTCGGGTTCTGGATTTTGAATTACAGGAATATCAATGATATTTGGTTTTGAAAATCCTTGATGATTTGGATTTAAATTATTAGATTGATTGCTGCTATTTT
>CAMCQX010000290.1 GCA_945876985.1 Chitinophaga pinensis | reverse complement strand
TCCCTTTTATAACCAACAATATTTAACGTTAAAAAACGAAAACTACGATTATATGGGCGGTGCGCATGGAAATTATAGCACTTTGTATTATGTATTTAATGCAGAAAATGGCAAGCTTTTGTCAATAAATGATTTGATAAGCGATACTTTAAAATTGCAAGAAATTGCAAAGCAACAATTTTATAAACTTAAAAATATTGATGCTAATAAACCAATTAACGATCAAGGTTATTGGTTTGAGAAGAATGCTTTTTCATTGAATAATAATTTTGGTTTACTAAAAGACACATTGATTTTTACTTATAATCCTTATGAAATAACAAATTATGCAGAAGGACAAACAGAATTAAAAATTCCGATGAACTTACTTAAATAATCTTATTATTTTTAAACAATAAAATAAATAAATTAAAATAAAAGCACTTATTTTAATTTAAAATTGACCTTAAAGCATAAAAAAGCAAAAATATATCAACTATCTATTTTTAATTCAAAAATTATGTATACTTGTATAAATATATGAAAAATTTTACATTATTTTTAATTCTTCAGTTGCTGGTTTTCAATGTGAAAGCTCAGAGTAATTTTGCAATTTACGGTAATGCGGGAATTCCTGTAAATACTAATTTTGATAACCCACCAACACATAGTGCTTATGCAGATTTTGGTTTTAGGTATTATTTCCACAAAGGTCTTTCTGTTTCATTAGAAGCAAACACTGCTTTTTTTAAACAAAGTATAGATTTTACAAAGGCAAATGCAAACTACTACTCACAAACCAATGGTGTTGGTTTAGTATTAATGAACGAAACAAAAATTGGAAAACGTTCTCACATTGGAATAGGAATTGGAGGTACTGAGGGTTTTTTTTATGGAAGGGTATTTGCACAAAATATTCCATATTATTTGCAAACAACTGGAGCACCATATCCAAAGATTACCAATGTGGATTATCTAACTTTTAAAGGACAGATTTTATACAAACAAACTATTAATAAATTTTTCGATTTTCAAATAGGCTTAAGTCATCATTTATCACAGAGTTATTTTTTAGATATGTATGCTGATATAAAAAATAGAAAATATGATGAATATACCGTATTATTTGTTGGATGTATATTTAAATTCAAAGAAAGTAAAAACCATGTAAAAGGTTCTACGGGAGGTCAAAGAACTACTCCAATAAAATTAAGATGCCCTTCATTTTAGGAAGTAGAATTTTACCTTTTACAAAAATTATTTAGTATTCAATTTCCAATTCAAGTAATTGTCTCAAAGTTGCTAAATCAGGGTTTTGTTCCACCATTTTGTTAAATTTATCTTCTACCGAAAGCGATTTTGTTTCGGGGATTAATGTATTGTCTACCTCAAATTCTAAATTTATTTGCGTGTTTTTTAAATTGATTCTAAAAAACTGCAACGCATTTAAACGTTGGTCTTCACATAAAGTTTTTTCGTGGTTACTGGCAAAAATTACACTTATTTTATCGTTTTCTAGCATCACCAATTTGCGCTCCTTCATGAAGCTTAAACTTGCTTTGTCAAGCTGAGTTATAAAAGCACTCCATACATTGTTTAAATCGGTTTCGGTATAAGCTTCATTTTGACTTACCACTACATTTTCAATTGAAGTTTCTAAATCCTCATGGTTTGAAATAATAGTATCCGATTTCAATTTTTCAGCCATTTGTTCTTTCTTTTGCAAGAACAAATCATCTGTTTTTTTACCGAATATTCCACCTGTTTTTGCAATTGGTGGCAATGGTGTGGCAACAGGTATTGGTTCCTGAACAATGCTTGAAATTTCTGAAATTGGCTCAGTGGAAATTGTATTAGCGTCTGTATTTATAGGCGTTTCCGCTGAATTACTAGCAGTATTTATAGTTGATTCTGCTTTTTTATTAGTAGCAGAATCTGAAAAATCAACTATTTTTTTTTTAAGTCAACGTTACTGTTTTGTAAGTTGATATATGATTGAATATGGCTTAATTTCATCAAGCATAATTCTACGTGCAGCCTCGCATTTTTCGATGATTTATAATCAAGCTCGCATTTGTTTAATAAATTCAATGCATTTAACATCAGCGCTGTATTACACGATTTGGCTTGCTCCAAAAACTTAACTGAAACACTTTGAGAAACCTCTAAAAGTTTAACAGTATCTGGATGTTTGCAAACCATTAAATTACGAATATGCTCGCTGAATCCACCAATGAAATGTAAGGCGTCAAAACCATTGTTTAAAATATCATCGAACAATAAAAGTAAGCCTGCTAAATCTTCGTTTAACAATAAATTTACCGCTTTAAAATAATAATCGTAATCAAGTATATTTAAGTTATTAATTACATCTTGGTACTTAATATTATTTCCACTAAAACTTACAATTCTATCAAAAATAGAAAGTGCATCGCGCATGGCACCATCGGCTTTTTGAGCTATAATATGTAAAGCATCATCTTCAGCAATGATGTTTTCTTTATCGCAAATTTCACGCAATTGTTTTACCGCATCTTCAATTTTTATTCTATGAAAATCAAAAACCTGACAACGAGAAATAATGGTTGGTAAAATTTTATGTTTTTCGGTAGTTGCTAGTATGAATTTAGCGTAAGGAGGTGGTTCCTCTAAGGTTTTCAAAAATGCGTTGAAGGCATTTGCACTTAGCATGTGAACCTCATCAATGATGTATATTTTATAAGTTGCTCCTTGTGGTGCATAACGAACTTGATCAACCAAAGCCCTGATATCATCTACGGAGTTATTGCTGGCAGCATCTAATTCATAAATATTAAAGGAGGCGTTATTATTAAATGCATTGCAACTATCACAATTGTTACAAGCTTCTAATTCAGGAGTTAGGTTGGTACAATTTATAGTTTTTGCTAGTAACCTAGCAGACGTAGTTTTACCTACACCACGAGGACCGCAAAACAAAAAAGCATGTGCTAAATGTTTGTTTTTGATGGCATTTTTTAACGTTTGAACCACATGACTTTGGCCAATTACAGTATCAAAACTTGCCGGACGATATTTACGGGCCGAAACCACAAAATTTTCCATGTCCGCAATTAATTTTATTTTTCTCACATTATAAAATTAAACTGCTAATTGTGGATATTATTTTTGATTTTAGCTTCTGGAAGCTGGTTTCT
>CAMCQX010000289.1 GCA_945876985.1 Chitinophaga pinensis | reverse complement strand
CCTTTTAATTGCATGTTTAAACGTTTGGCAGGTTGATAGCGCAATACGCCAATGGTTTCATAAAAATTAGCGCCCAAAGGATGAGCCATGGGCTGATTATAATTGGTATAAGTTTGTAACGATGAATAGGAAGTGTACATAAAAGGCCTGCAAACGTTTAATTCTACTTGTGCATCTAAATTGTAAATACCAAATACATCTATGTATTTTAAACCTAACTGATAAGCCCATTTATTTCCCCACCAACCACGGTTATTAATGATTTCATTCAGCACCATTTCACTTAATACCAATTGCCCATAGGCAGAAAAATGGTTTAAAAAATTATACTTAATATTTGCACCTAACACGGCCTTATCAGTACTGTTCAAACCATTTTCTATTGATTTATAAAAAATAATTGGATTCAAATAATTTGCTTCAAAACCTTTGCTTACATATCCGCTGTCTCTTTGAAAAATAATGGTTTCAAATATTCCTATGTTTAGTTTTTTTCCAATATTAGCCGAAAGATGATGCGTAGCTGAATAATGGATTGGTTGAACCCCATAACTTGAATTATTAAAATCACGGTATTCACTAAAAATATTGGTGTAATTTAATTTCCAAATTCTGGTATTTAAACGCACATAAAAATTATCGACAGCATTGTTTGAAATGATAAACGAACGCGCTCCATCGCCAATAAACTGACGACCGTGACCCAATTGAAAGTCCATGTATTTATTAGCCGAAACGCTCACATAACCACTCGATAAAAAATAATTTACTTCCTTGCCATCAGGGTTTTTATAAAACCCAACTCCTTGGTACACATTTGTTCTTTGTGCTTCTTGAAAAACCACTGGCAAAGGGCGCATAATTTCATCACTTACTTGGGTATAAAAACCAATTTTATTGGTAATATTTCCTCTAATTTCTATGCCTCTATTGTTTAGTAAAACATTGTTTCCGTTAAAGTCAATGGTGCTTACTTGGTAAAGCATTACTGGATTTACCACTAAATTAAAATCGGTTACTTGGGCAGAAATCAAGGCTGCTTTTTGCTTGTAAAGGTCTTTTAAAAATGGTTTTTTCGATAATGTTAAATCGTTTTTTGCCCATTCAAAGTTGTCAGTCAACAAATATTCTAAATTAAATAAATCTTGATTCGACAAGTTGGAATCGTTGTTATACAAATTGTTTGCATAATCAGCAATAGATTGGCGTCTATAGCTTTTAGTACTTGTATGAAAATAGTCATTGTTTAACACACTATTTTTTATTTCAAACCTGTCAATAATATGATTCATTGCGGGGTTAAACGTAATATAGGTATGCTGTGCAATTAAGGCATTGCAAGCAAAAAATATTACTGCTAATAAGGAAAATTTCTTTGAATTCATTGGTAACAAAAATGCAATTTTTATTGAATTAATTTTTACAATGATATAAAAAAAGGCCGTCTTTTTTTAAGACAGCCTTTTGATTTCATTCAAATAATTTATAAAAAGTTATTGTTTTAAAAACTTTCTGGTATTTATAATTTCTCCATTTAAACTTAAAGTATAAAAATACAATCCGTTTGAAAATCCTGAAATATTAAATATATTTTCTTGTTGCCCTGCAATGGCATTGGTGCTTTGTTCCATTAATATTTTACCTGTAATATCAGTAATTTTAATGGTAATATTTCCCTTTTCTAATAACTGAAATGGAATATGTAACTGCGCATTTGCAGGATTTGGGTAAGCTGCAAACAAATAGTTTTTAGGCATAACCAATACTTCGTTTAAATTTGTACCATTTTCAAATTGAATGCGATAATAACCTTGTGCATCTGCATTTGCAGTAGTGGGTTTTGTTACTTTTTTTCCATTATTTGATTCTGCTGCTATGTAATATTCAACAAAATCAGTACTTGTTAATCCACTTACTGATAAAATTCCAATATGATAGCCAGCACTATCAATTAAATTAAGCGTTTGCCAAGCTTCATTATTTTTTCTGTATATGCAATTTGCTTTTTTTATTCCACTGTAGTTTTCGCATTTCGCAATTATTTTAAAATTATTTTGAAATACTTTATTTACTTGAATTTTTGGATGCCAAATTCTAATAGGATTGTCGGCAGGAATTTGCATAGTTATGCAATGAATTGCACCGCCCAATGGGCTCATATCTCTACTGTCAATGGGAATAATTTTATAGCCAGGCATTATGCTTTTATACAATTCAACTATTGAATCAGTTTGCTTTTGATTGCCATCAAATTCATCGGAATAGGAAGGAAAAAGAAATGAATTATTTACCGAAATTCCATTGATAAAATTACGCGCATCGTTATTTAATTGCTCGCAAGTTACACTGTCGTGTTTTCCGTCATCGCCTGTTGGGTGCGGAATTCTATAAATGGTATATGGGCGATTGTAAGTAGACTTTAAACCTGTCATTATTTGGTAACTGTCTTCTATTTTTTGCTTATCAGATGCAGTAACTTCAGCAGGTAATTTTGAAACCATTAATGTTTCCTCATCTATAAATCGGGTAAATAAATCGATATGGCCAGTACCACCATCGCAAGTTAAAGTGGGTAATTCATGTAAACTTGGCGTACCAAAAATTGATTTCATGTTGTTAAAAGTTGTAGTTGCCGTCCATTTATTTATGGCTTGGTTTTCTGTTCTAATTACGGAGCTAAAAAACATTTTACCATAACCATCAGTCATTAAGTTTCCGCCTTCCGCATTTAAGGTACTAACATAATTATTATAACCCATTTTACTGGCCAAATAAGCAGGAAATACATTGTCTAAATCTCGGCCAGCGTAATATTTCATATCGGTAAAACCAACGCTGTCTTTTGTACCATAATAAAACGACATTGGACCATAATCACGCATCCAAAAATCATCACCTTGTTTAGGAAAAAATTTATAGTTTTTTAATGGCCAACCTAAGCTTTCCATAAAAGTTAATATTTTTATACTATCGCTTTGTTCCCAAGTTCTAATCCAAACTTCACATTCTTCAGAAATATAATGCGCTAATTGTGCCGAAATCCAACCATAAGTGGTATATGTATCAACGCCTAAAATATTATAAAATTCATCATAATCATATGCCCAACTAATACAAACTGCTTTACTTTCTTCAAATTCACCAGGCATTCTCATGTTTGATGGAAGTGTAGC
>CAMCQX010000288.1 GCA_945876985.1 Chitinophaga pinensis | reverse complement strand
TTATACATTCTTTTTTTAGGAGCACAAATTTAATTTATTTTTGTAAAACACAATAAGCAATTATTTTAAAGGAATATCCTTTGATTCAATTAGATAATATTGATTGGAAAATTAAAAATAATTTTTCTCAGGTTCAAATTAGCTATTTTTATCAATATTTACTTAAAGCAGGTGTGAATGTCTAAATATTGTGATTTTAAAAACACAAAAACTTTTACATTTTTCAACAGTGAAGATTAATTATATTTGTCACTTTAATAAAACTAAAATAACAATAAAATAATGTTTGGAAAATTAGGTGAGGCAAAACAAAAAGCAGAAGAAATGAAGCTTAAATTAGAAGCAATTACTGTGGAGGGAAATGCAAAAGGTGTGAAGGTTATTGCCAATGCAAACAAAAAAATTATTGCTATAAACATTGCTACTGAATTATTAAACCCAGAAAATAAAGAACAACTTGAAGACCTTTTAATGGTTGCAATTGAACATGCAATGAATCAAGCAGAAAATATTTCAGCATCCGAAATGAAAGCCATGATGGGTGCTATGATGCCTGGTATGGGTAATTTATTTGGTAACTAATTACTCCTAATAATCGTCACATCATTTCACTGAAATTCATTTGCCATTGCAACCAATAAAAAAACATATACTCCTTTTATTTTGTCTTGTTGGGCTTTATACTTTAAAAGCACAGCAAAGCAAATTTTATATAAAAGGTTTTGTAGTGGGTGCCGATACCAATGCGGCAATTCCTTTGGCAAATATTCATAACATAACTTCACAAACGCGTTATATTACCAATCGCTATGGTGCTTTTGGTATCTATGTTTTGAATACAGACACCATTGAGTTTTCGGTAATTGGTTATAAAACTTATGTACTAATCTGTGCCAATTATTTGAACCAGGGCGATGTGCCAATTGTAATAAAACTAAAACGCAGTTATATAAAATTAAGGGAAATAATAGTATCGGGTCAAAAACGCAAACAAGATAGCATGGCGCGTGCTGCTGCCAAACGCTTACGAACCGATCCCTTGTTAAATAATTACAGTACGTCCATATCTATTTATAACGCTTCGCAAGGTGGCATGTTAAGCAGTATTTTGGCCGGTGGCAATAAAAAAATTCAAGAATATGAAAAGCTCATGCGCTTAATGGAAATTTACAACGAACAAAACCAAGTAAGCGAAAAGTATAATATTGAATTGGTCATGCGAACTACTTTACTGGATGAAAAACATGCACGTGAATTGATGAAATACTGTGAAATTCCTAACTATTTTGTTTTAAACTCCAACGAATACGATATTATTCTAGCAATTAAAAACTGCCATAAAGAATATAAGCAAAGAAGAAGATAGTTTCATTGTTTGTATAACTTAAAGCCTATAATTTTAAAAACAAAGCTTATAAACTACTCATCAAAATTAGCATCTGTAATATCGGTAAAATGTGCCAAAGGTGGTTCACCTAATAAGTATAAAATATCAAATACTTGATTGGCTTTCCACATTTCCTCTTCATGTTTGTAGGAAGCAGCTAAATTCCGAAGCACTCTTTTTACGATTGATAAATTATCACAAGGCAAATAATACGCGTCATTAGAAGGAATTTTCATTTGTTCTACAAATTGCGCTAAACTTTTCTGAGTAAATATACCTCCTTTGTGAAAGGCATTGATATAAAATAAAATTTGCCTGTTTTCTGCACTCATATTTTTATCCGATATAAAATCAAAACTTTTCAGTGAAAGTTTATCTTCTTCTAAAAATGCTAACATAAAATGCTGAGGTAAATTAATCCCAAAAATGGGTAATTTTAAATGTTGAGCTACCAACATATAAATAATACAAAGCATAATTGGATTGCCTTTTTTTGTTTCCAAAACCTCGTTGATGAAAGAGTTAGAAGAACTTTGATAGTTATCTACATTTCCTGAAAATCCATGAATATCATAAAAAGTATAATTCAATATTTTTACTTTTTCTACTGCAGAAATATCATGCCTCATATCGAGCCAAGCATTCAATTTTATTTTTTCAATGCGCTCTTTTAAAAATGCTTTTTCAAGCGTTGGGTACTTAAATTTTGTAATCAAATAAACACCTTGCAACAAAACTTTTTCCGGTGTATCGTGCCATTCTTTGAATTCAATTAAAAGCTGTTGATAGTTAATTTTGCTGATAATTTCAGCTGTTAGGTCTATTACATTTTCATCTTTAATATTTGTTAATTCACCTGCTATCATTGGCAAGGCATTGACACCATAAGAAAGTAGTTTTTTTTCTACTAAATTTACAACTTCTGCATCAGTATCATCGAGCAAAAACAAAAGTGATTTTATTTCAGTAGCGTTCAATTTTTTTGTGTTTTATTTTATGTTTAGCAAATCTATGCTTTTGAACATAATTATTTATCTTTTGTTTTTATTTAAAACTGATTTCACCTTGGTGCTGTCGCAAGTGATAAGCTAAGCAAAAATCATAAAGTTGCCCGTGGTTGTGTCTCCTGACCAACCACATAAAAATAACACCTACCCAGCCCTTCCTTTTTAGGAAGGGTGAGTTCCGTTGTTAATTTTTGGCTATAGTTTCCATAGCATAATGACGCAATAAATTGACGTCTCTACAAATTATCTGAATCAGTTCCGACACGTCGGAATTAATAATTTGTAAATATTAGCTTGAATTGGCGAAATTTAAGTGGATTGGTGGGGACACCAACCACGGACAAATTTAATAGTGTTAAGTTTTAAGTAAACAGTTTTAAGTGAAAACTTTTAGAATTTTCCAACCAGTGTGGATTTGCAATCCACACTTTGAATTCAAAAAGACGTTTATTTAAACGTCTCTACAAATTATCTGAGGATTCAAATAATATATAGGTATTAGCTTGAATTGTGGCGAGCGTGGGACCGACCATCATGCGAGCCGTGCGTCAAGCCAAGCGGGCGGGTAGCTTTTGATGGTCTAGCTTTTTTGCATACTTTTTCAGCAATGGAAAAAGTATGTAGAAAGAAGGAAAAACTATATTGAGTTAATTAGTGGGGACACCAACCACGGACAAATTTAATAGTGTTAAGTTTTAAGTAAACAGTTTTAAGTGAAAACTTTTAGAATTTTCCAACCAGTGTGGATTTGCAATCCACACTTTGAATTCAAAAAGACGTTTATTTAAACGTC
>CAMCQX010000287.1 GCA_945876985.1 Chitinophaga pinensis | reverse complement strand
TTTAAAGGCGATTCTATTTTCTTAGTTAATTTTGATGAAGACAAAGCATTGGTAGCAAAAATAAATGAAGAGAATAGCAATGAAACTTGGTATACACAATTAACGAATGTGCCAAGTTGGAAAGCCAAACAACAAGCAATTGCAGGTTTGCTATTTAATTATACTAAAGCAAAAATAACCATGAGTAATGATTTAAAAAATGCAGTTTTATATTGTTTAAATTTTGATCATATTCGTGTAATACAGTTAGGAATTCAAGCCATTGGTCAATTGAATCCAGCAGAGCAAAAATTATTTGAAAATGAAATTTTAGCTTTATGTAATTATAAAAAAACGGCTAGCATCAGAGCAAGTGCGTTAATGATTTTATATAATTGGAATGATGTAAAGTATCAATCTGTTTTTGAAATGGCATTAGCAGATAGCTCTAACCAAGTATTGGCAAGTGGTTTATATGGTTTAAGTAATTTAGATAGTTTGTTAGCTTTACAAGCAATTGGAAAATGGAAAACCTATTTTAATTTTAGTGTTAGCCAAGCTGTAAGTTCGGTGATTAGTAAAAATTCATTTGATAATGAAAATAATTATTTTGAAAAAGCCATTAACAAAACCAACTATGGTAAAAGAAATTTGATGTATTTATACACCAAATATTTATTGCGTTCTAACAATGAAATAATCAATGATGCAGTTTATGTTTTCCAAAACTTAAGTAATAAAATGGACGGAGAAGAACGTAAATATTTATTGTTTAACAGCGTGAATGAAATAAAAGAAAATCTGGTTTTGAAAAATGATTTAGTAAAAAAACAATTGTTAAAAGATGCAGGTAATGTTGCTTTGCAATTGCAAAATAAAAATGATGAAATCCTGATAAAAAAATACGAAGAATTGGTGAAAAGTAATTAAGAGTAAGGAGTATGAAGTATGAAGTATGAAGTATGAATAACTGTTAGTGGTTTCTGAGCAGCCAACGGAATACAGTTTTAAGTTTTAAGAAAATGCTAGCGGCCAGAATCCAGCGGCTATAGGCATAGTTTTTAAAGTTAAACGATAAAAACCTAAATTTCAAAAAAGGGTTTCAAAGCTTCAATTAAAACCATTGGAGCCATCGTCAGTTTATTGGTTTTCATATCCACATTTACCAATTCTACTTCCGCTTTTGTTAGTAATTCATTTTGCTGATTATATATTTCAAAATAAAAATGAATACGCACTTTTGGCATTACTTTTAGCATGGTAACTATTGTTAATTCGTCATCGTAATATGCCGATTTTAAATACTTACAATTCAAACTCAACACAGGCATCATGATGCCATTATCTTCAAAGCTTTTATAGGTTAATCCAATTTGTCGCAAAGCATCTGTGCGCCCTATTTCCAAGTATTGCGCATAGTTTCCATGATATACCACACCCATTTTATCGGTTTCAGAATATCGAACTCTTAAGGTAGTTTTGCTTGTAAACATGTATTGTTTTTTATAAAATAATTTTAAATTCTGTTCTTCTATTTTTGGCCCTGTTTGCCTCAGTTAAATTGTCAACCAAAGGTTGTGTTTCGGCATATCCTTTATAAGTAATTCTCGAAGCCTCAATTTTATTAGTAACCAAATAATCGTAAACTGCTTTCGCACGGTTATTTGAAAGTGTTAAGTTTTCTTGCTTTTTACCTTGGTTATCGGTATGTCCGCTAACTTCAATTCTAACCTTTGGATTTACTTGTAAAAACTGCACTAATTTATCTAATTCTGTAACCGATTCTGGTTTTAAATCGAACTTGGCAGTTTCAAAGAAAATATTTTTTAAAACCACTTTTGCGCCAGCAACTATTGGTGTTAAGGGAACATCTAAAAACAAAGGCTCTACATTGTTTTGTTCTTTTAAACTAAAGTTTTCTGAGTAAAATAAATAACCAGCCAAACTCACATTCAATGCATAATTTTTATTGCCTTGCAAACTCAATAAAAATGCGCCAGTAGTTTTGTTAGAACGGGTTTCAATCACAGGTTTTTTAGTTGCTAAATCAATCAATTCTAATTTTGCGGCCAATTTATTTTTCTTAATAACATCGTAAACCACGCCTTTTACATAACCAGTTTGCTCAGGACGTGCTTCTTTGTATAATTCAAATTGATAAATATCTAAACCGCCAAATCCTCCTTCCTTAGCCGAAGAAATAAATGCATTGATTCCATCGCTGGTAATGCTAAAACTTTGTTCGTCTTTATTAGTATTTATTGGATAACCAATATTTACAGGAGTTTGCCAGCGTCCGTTGTTAGTTCTTTTACTACTATAAATATCTAAACCACCCATTCCTGGATGTCCGGCACTAACAAAAAATAGTGTTTTATCATCAAGCGCTATAAAAGGATATTGCTCATCTTTTTCAGTATTTATTTCTGGTCCACAATTAATAGGAGGCGCCCATTTTCCATTATTATAAAATGTCATCCAAATATCACTTCCACCAAAACCACCTGGTCTGGTACTGGCAAAATAAACAGTTTTACCATTGAACGAAACACTTGGTTGAGTTTCCCAACTTCGAGTATTTACCGGTGGTCCTAAGTTTTTGGGAGTACTCCATTCTAATCCATCAAGCACACTTAATAATATATCACAACTTGT
This sequence comes from Chitinophaga pinensis, assembly GCA_945876985.1. Lineage (GTDB taxonomy): Bacteria > Bacteroidota > Bacteroidia > UKL13-3 > UKL13-3 > JAAFJM01. The sequence goes on along the minus strand of CAMCQX010000287.1, from coordinate 575 downwards.
TTCCACATCGGCACAATAAGTGTAAAATATATATTTTCCATCCACACTGATAGATGCTGTTCCCTCGTTTTTATCGCTGTTTATGGGCGCACCAATTGGTTTAGCTTTTGAATAGCCACTTCCATCTTTTTTGCTAATAAAAAAGTCTTCATTTCCTGTTCTTCTATCGCCTAAATTTCGGGTAAATAAAAGTGTTTGCAAATCTGCTGTAAGTACAGGAAAATAATCATCGTGAATGGAGTTTACATTAGCCCCTAAATTAATAGGTTTATAAGGAACAGGATGTTTGATTGCTTCCACCGCAAAATCAATGTTTTTTTCGAGTTTCAAACCAATAGTTTTTTTTGCAAACCAATCGGGAAAAGGAACGAATTTTTTAATATAAATTTGTGCACTGTCATAATTGGCATTTTCATACATGTAATTGGCCAATCCTAGGTAACTTAAGGGAAAAATAGGATTTACTTTTATCAATTGATGGTATAATTCCTGCGCTTTTATTTCTTGTTCTTCGCCTTCATATAAATCGGCCAAAAGCATATGCGCGTCTATATATTTGTTATCTGCTTGTATGG
>CAMCQX010000286.1 GCA_945876985.1 Chitinophaga pinensis | reverse complement strand
TGAGTAATATTTGAAACAGTAACATTTGAAGTGGCCCTCACGCCACCGGCAGTAGTTGGATAAAAGTTAGAAGAAGGATTGGTGCTTCCGCTAAAGCTTCTATTATTACTAGTACCAGGATATAAATCTCCGGCATCGCCTCTGTTTGTTGCTTTTTCCAAATGACGTAACCCATCGGCTTGCATTAAGCCAGTTCCATATTTTGAAGTATCGTTGTTTACATTATTACCTCCACCAGCCGAAAGTAATTTTGCATAATTGCCATTGATATGCCATATAGCTAAACCTTTTCCGGGTATGTATTTATCGTTTCCTTTTAATTGTTTGTTTTCTAATAAAAAGTATTCGGTAGCTTTTGAAGTATTTATTCTATAACTAAAATTACTATCAGCCGCACATTTTGGAATGGTATAAGTACCAATTTGCGAAATAATAGTTGGCGTGTGCCACTCTAACGACATTTTGCTCCAAGCATCAAACAAACAAGGAGTTCTTTCGCTATTTAACCATGGGCCGCCCGCCATATTTGTAAAGTTTCCTGCACCCTCACCTTTACTTTGTGTGCTATACAAATCAGGTAAATCAAGTATATGTCCAAACTCGTGAGTAATTACTCCAATTCCAACTGCAGGATAAGAAGCGTTACTGTATCTTTTTTCTGGAAACATACAAAACGATGAAACTGAAACTCCATCTACTAATAAAGTACCAAAATAAGTGCTTCTAAAACTCCAAATATAGTCATTTGCATTGGGTGCACTTTGTTCTTCTGCACCAATTCCAGCATGAAGAATTAATAATCCATCTATTTCACCATCTAAATCGTTGTCGTAAGGATTAAAATCAACACCTGCAGAATCGGCAGCTTCTACTGCATCGCGCACCAAATCGCGGGTGTTTGCGTTGTAATTAGCATTGCTTTTACCGTAATTGATGTAATTCATATCAGACATGAACCACCCATAAATATCAGAATTTAAAGTTAATTGGCCATATGATGTTCGCAAATAGTAATCTCTAACACTACCAAAACCGCCATAATTTATTTGGTTAAATAAATTTTCGTAAACAGATTTTGAATTAGTGGCTAATAAGTCTGGATATTGAATTAACAACACACAAACTTTGCGAATTCCTTTGGCAGGAAAACCTTGCGGACCTGCTTTTCCTAAATTTTTATCTTTGTTTTGTGCAAGTTGAGAAAATGCTTCTGCCAATATTGCTTTTTGACTTTTACTGTAACGCAAGTTTTTTGCAAAACTATTTTTACCTGCAAAAGTAGTTTTGTTGCTCGCTTTAATTCCACTTGGACTTAAATTGCCATTGGCATCAATATACGCATATTCAAAAATATGATTGTTGTTTACCAAAACGGTATAACCTTCGGGAGTTTCCAAGTAATTTTCTTGTTCATTGCCAAAGGCAACTAAAGTGATTACCGAACCATCTTGTTGTGTAAATGTGTTTGGCTCTGGCGAAACACTGCAATTACTGCGTTGTGCAAACATTTGCAAACACATAAAATAGGAAATACTTAGTAAAATTATTCTTTTCATTTTTGTAAAATAGATTTGCAAATTAATAATAGATTTAACATAAAAAAATTAGGGATGAAATATGACGGACTATAAACAATCAAAATGTTATTTTTTGAAACCAAAAGGGCAATGTTTACAAGCACTTTTACAACAATATCCACGTGTTTGGTGGTATAGCTCAGTAAAAACCATTAATCCCTTTTCATTGAAATAATATTGAATATTTTGCTCCAGTTTTTGATTAGCAGGAAGTTTTTTTGCTTTTATTTCTTTGTCCATTAGTTGTAGTAAAAATAAAAATCTCCCGTAATTTTTCCACTTATAAATTTACCCAACAGTTTACCGCTAAAATCATAACGATACACGTCACTATTGGCGTTAAAATCTTTTGTATCGCTTACATATATTTCGTTGTATTTTGGGTCAATTCCCAAACCATAAAACAGCCTGTTTTCCTTGTTAATAATAGGATTTACTGGCAATAAAGTATCGTTTATATTCATTTTAAAAACGCCTTCGTCAATCCAAAAAAGTGTATTGCCCTCTTTATTAATTCGTAACCTATTGGCGGCAGTATTTGGCGTATTGATGAGGAGTTTTTTGGCAATTTTTTTGTTTAAAGTATCTAACTGAATAATGAAATGTTTGTTATCAATTGCATTGGCATCGCCACACAAAATCCAAATGCGGTTATTGGCATCTTTTAAAATATTTTTGGGTGCAAAAGGCGTGCTAATGCTATCAATTATTTCATCGGTAAACTCGTCAATGACCATTATTTTACTGCTTCTAACATTGGTTACATAAGTATAACCATTCAATGAAAGCATTTCCTCTGTCCATCCTTTAATAGGAATTTTTTTTACAACTTGCTTGCTTTGCAAATCAATGACAGAAATATTGTTATCGTATAAATCGCTTACATAAGCTTTGCCATTGCTAATTTTAGTGAGGTATCGTGGTGAACGCAAACCAGTAATGGTTCCAATACTTTTAAAAGTTTTCGGATTTATTATTTCAATTTTCCCCGAATTATTAATTACCAAATAAGCTTGATCGTTTATAATATTCATTGACTGAAATACATCGCCTAAGTTCCTGTTATTTGCTGAAAGGAACACATTGTCTAAGCGTTGTTTCAAGCCATTATTTATAAAACCAATTTCCGCATTTCCTTGCATATAATTTCCTTCATTAACTATAAAAACTCCGCCCGAAATAGAATCGGGAATGATAGTAATATCAGGAGTTTTTGGTGCTTTATCGCATGCTGAAAACAAAAAAAATATTGTGATATAAAGTAAACTATTCCCAGTATTGAACAACTTTATTTTCCAGAACGTCATTGCGAGGAACGAAGCAATCCCCCTGATATTCCGATTTGTCGGAAGCTTCGTTCCTCGCAATGACGAATAAATAGGATGGTTTTTCAATGATTTGATGTTAATGAATTACAATTTTTTGATGAATAGTTTGCTTGTTTTGAGTAACGGTTAAAAAATAAATTCCAGCTTCAAAGTTATTGGTTTCAATCAACTTTTTATCGTCTGAAATGGAATAAGAAACTTCCATACCAAGATTATTTTTCAAACTAATTTGCGCATGATTTTTCAAATTATTCAGCGTTATATTTTCACCAATTTTCACCGGATTTGGATAAACAGATAATGCA
>CAMCQX010000285.1 GCA_945876985.1 Chitinophaga pinensis | reverse complement strand
CTAAAATTAGAGTTCAACCAAATAAAAGAATTAGTTGCCAAAAAATGTATTTCTACACTTGGTCAGCAATACATTGACAAAATAAAATTCAATAATCGCCATGATATTATTGAAAAAATGCTTTGGCAAGTAAAGGATTTTAAAAATTTGCTCGAAACAGATTTACCTTTTCCAAATGAACATTTTCATGATGTTTTTCCTTATTTTAGAAAAGCAAAAATTGAAGGAATGTGGCTGTTAGAAGAAGAGTTACATAAACTAAAATTAACAATACAATCGTTTTTACAAATTGCAAAATATTTTAGAGATAGACCTGAAAAATACCAATATTTACATGCGCTTTTAGAAGGATTATTATACAATGATTTAATAGTTAGGCGAATTGAACGAATATTAGATAATGAAGGTGTGATGAAGCCAAGCGCTTCGCCTGAATTAGCTAAAATTTCAGCTAAAATTACTGAAAAGGAAAAGGAAGTACGTAGACGTATTCAAAGTATTTACGATAAAGGAGCTAAAAACAACCATATAGCCGAAGACTTAGAAATTACCATTAGAGATGGACGTTTGGTTTTACCTGTTTTGGCTGAATTTAAACGCAGTATTCCAGGCTTTGTGCACGATGAAAGTAATACAGGACAAACAGTATACATAGAACCTACTGAATGTTTTGAAATGAATAATGTAATTCGTGAACTTCAAATTGCTTATCGCAGGGAACGAGAAAGAATTTTATTGGAAATTACAGATCAAATCAGACCCGAAATTCCCGAGTTGGAAAAGAATATTCAACGCATGGGTTTGTTCGATTTTATTAGGGCAAAAGCACTTTTTGCAATGGATTTAGATGCCGATTTACCAGCTATTTCAAAACTACCTCATATGGTTTTACGCACTGCTTTTCATCCTTTGCTAAAATTAAATCATCAAAAAAGTAAATTGAGCATTGTTCCACTTAATATTGAACTGAATGCTGAAAACAGAATTGCAGTAATTTCAGGTCCAAATGCAGGTGGTAAATCGGTTTGCTTAAAAACAGTTGGTTTGTTACAATTTATGTTTCAAAGTGGATTTTTAGTGCCTGCAAGTCCCGATAGCGAAATGTGTGTTTTTAAAGATATTATGGTTGATATTGGCGATGAACAAAGCATTGAAAACGACTTAAGCACATACAGTAGTCATTTGCTTCGCATGAAATATTTTACCGATTTTGCTGATGGCAAAACATTGTTTTTAATTGATGAATTTGGAATGGGAACTGATCCTCAGTTTGGAGGTCCATTGGCCGAAGCCATTTTGAATCACATTAACCGAAAAAATAGTTTTGGAGTTGTTACCACTCACTTTAGTAATTTAAAGAATTTTGCCAATAACACCAAAGGTTTAATCAATGCAAGCATGCTTTTTGATAATGAAAAATTGCAACCACTTTATCAGTTAGAAATGGGTAAACCAGGAAGTAGTTATGCGTTTGAAATAGCTACTAAAACTGGACTTTCACAAAGTATAATTAACTATGCCAAAGATAGGGTAGGAGTGAAGCAAAAACGAGTGGATGATTTATTAATTGAAGTAGAAAAAGAACAAAAACAAGTAGTAGATTTACGCCAGCGTTTTGCTGAAAAGGAAGCTAAAGCAAATGCTTTATTGGAAAAATACACAGCTTTAAAAGATGAAATAGAAGTAAATAAAAAATTACTAATTAAGCAAGCCAAACAAGAAGCATTAGCAATAGTAAGCGAAGCCAATAGTAAAATTGAAGCAACCATCAGAGAAATAAAGCAAAATCAAGCAGATACCGAAACACAGCGAAAAGCTAGAACAGAAATTAAAGAAACCATTCAAGAGTTAAAAGATTTTGTAAAGCAAGAAATAATAAAAGAAGAAAAACATGCTCCAAAACCAATAAAAGGGGATATAATCATTGGTTCATCGGTTATGGTTATTGGGCAGCAAAGTATAGGTGAAGTTTTAGAAATTAATAAAAATAAAGCGGTGGTTGCCTTTGGCAATTTGCATACAACTGTCGATTTAAAAAAGCTTCAAGTAGTAGCAAAATCAGCAGAAAAAGATTTGAAAAAAATGTCGGTAGGAATTAATCTGAACGACAAAATGAAAGATTTTAGACCAGAGTTAAATATTATTGGAACACGTGGCGATGAAGCCATGCGCAGGTTAGATTTATTTATAGACGATGCTTATTTGTTAGGTGTTAAACAAGTAAGAATTGTTCATGGAAAAGGTTACGGAATTTTACGAACTTTGGTTCGCGATTCATTGAAACGAAATCCTTTAGTGTCGAGTGTTCAAAACGAAAACATTGAATTTGGTGGCGATGGCGCATGTATAGTGATGATGAAAATGTAAGAAAAAAAGTCACGAAATGAATTTCATTTCGTGACTTTACAATTTATAATTGTCAAATGAATTGTCTGTTTGAAAATTTCAAGTTCGAGGCTTGCGAAGTTAGAAAAATGGGAGTTTGCTTTTTGCAAATGACCATTTTTATAACGAGCGTAATGAAGAAATTGGAATTTTAAAACAGATAATTATTATTTTGTTTCCAAAACAATAAAAGGAACTATCATCTCTTCTAAACTAATTCCACCATGTTGGAACGAATCGTTGTAAAAATTTACATGGTAATTATAGTTATTTGGATAAACCATAAAATCATCGCCTTTAGCAAAAACCCAACTCGTACTCATGTTTTGCTTTGGTAAAAAAACATCTGCCGGATTTTTAACTCCAAATAAATCATTGGCATTATAGCTTAAATTTTTTCCTTGTTTATAGCGCAAATTGGTACTTGTGTTTTTATCACCAATAATTTTTACCGGATTTTTTACCCTTATTGAACCATGATCGGTGGTAATAATAATTCTTACTTTCTTTTGAGCTATTTTTTTAATGGCTTCAAATAATGGTGAATGTTCAAACCAACTTGCGGTAATACTTCTATAAGCTGCTTCATCTTCGGCTAGCTCTTTCATTACGTTCATTTCAGTTCGCACATGACTTAGCATATCTACAAAATTATATACAATAACATTGAATTTATTACTCATTAAATTAGAAACTGTATCGGCTAAATTTTTACCCGCTTGCAAATTGGTAACCTTGGTATAAGTAATTTTTTCTTTATAACCCAAGCGCTGCATTTGCTTGTTTATAAACTCTTCTTCATATATATTTTTTCCTTCATCTTCTTCTTCATTTACCCAAAGATT
>CAMCQX010000284.1 GCA_945876985.1 Chitinophaga pinensis | reverse complement strand
GCATCAAAACCACATTCAGCATATAGTTCTGATTGTTCGCCATGTTCAGTAATTTTATCAGGCATTCCTAACATTTTAACATGTGCAGAATAATTATTTTCAGCCATAAATTCTAAAATTGCACTTCCTGCACCACCAACTATTGTTCCGTCTTCAACGGTTATAATTTTATTGAATTTAGCAAATACTTCATACAACATTTCTTTGTCAATTGGCTTTACAAACCTCAAGTCGTAATGCGCTACAATTATTCCTTCTTCTAATAATTCATTGATAGCAGAAGCGGCCAAATTACCTGCAGTTCCAAATGAAATGATAGCAATATCATCACCATCTTTAAGTTTACGTCCTTTGCCAATTTCTAATTCTTTTAAAGGAGTTTTCCAATTTGGATTGGTACCATTTCCTCTTGGATAACGAATAGAAAAAGGGCCCGCATTTTTATCTAAAGAAGCAGTATACATTAAGTTACGCAACTCTTCTTCATTCATTGGAGCAGAAACCACCATATTTGGAATACATCTCATATAAGATACATCAATCATTCCATGATGAGTTTGCCCATCTGCACCAGCCAAACCAGCCCTATCCATACAAAAAACTACATGCAGATTCTGTAATGCTACATCGTGTACTACTTGGTCGTATGCTCTTTGCATAAACGATGAATATATATTACAAAAAGGAACTAATCCTTGAGTAGCCAATCCGGCCGAAAAAGTAACTGCATGTTGCTCCGCAATTCCAACGTCAAATGCTCTGTCTGGCATTGCTTTCATCATAATATTTAATGAAGAACCAGAAGGCATGGCAGGTGTAATTCCTACTATTTTTTTATTAACTTCAGCTAATTCCACTAAGGTATGCCCAAATACATCTTGGTATTTTGGTGGTTGTGGAATTTCTGAAATAGTTTTATAAATTTCTCCCGTAACTTTATCAAATAAACCTGGAGCATGCCATTTGGTTTGGTCTTTTTCAGCCAATGCATAACCTTTTCCTTTTACGGTTACACAATGCAATAATTTAGGTCCAGGAATTTTCTTTAAATCATTCAATACTTTTACTAAATGGTTCACATCATGTCCGTCTACAGGGCCAAAATACCTAAATCTTAACGATTCGAACATATTACTTTGACTTAGTAAACCTGATTTTAAAGTATCGTGAACTTTGCTAATTACATCACTAGAAAATTTACCTACTTTATCTAATTTATTTAAAGCTTTCCAAACGTCATCTTTAAATTTATTATAAGTTGGCGAAGTAGTGATATCGGTTAAATATTCTTTTAAAGCACCAACATTTGGGTCAATGCTCATGCAATTATCATTTAAAATAACAATGATATTACTATTTTCAACACCTGCGTGGTTTAAACCTTCAAAAGCTAAACCTGCAGTCATGGCACCATCGCCAATAATAGCTATGTGTTGTTTATCAAACTCCCCTTTTAAACGAGAAGCAACTGCCATTCCTAAAGCAGCAGAAATAGAAGTTGAGGAATGTCCTACACCAAAAGTATCATATTCACTTTCTGCTCTTTTTGGAAATCCTGAAAGTCCTTTGTAAACTCTATTTGTATAAAAATTTTCTCTTCTTCCTGTAAGTATTTTATGCCCGTATGCCTGATGTCCAACATCCCAAACCAATTGGTCGTAAGGAGTATTAAAAGCATAATGCAATGCAACTGAAAGTTCTACAACTCCCAAACTTGCACCAAAATGCCCACCATAAACAGATACTGTATCAATAATATATTGACGTAAATCGTTGCAAACGTTCACTAAATCAGCTTCATTTACTTTACGTAAATCGGCTGGAAACTTAATTGGTTCTAAATATTGTCCGGCTTTTATTTCCATAACTCCTTAACAAACGAAAATAATTGAATTTTGTTTGCTGTTTTTTATTGTGCTTTTATAAAACCGCAAAATAGTTGAATAAAATATCATTTTACAATGCTTTTTATTAGTCAATTAACAATTTTTGAGAGTAAAAAATTTCCTCATTATTGATAGTAATAAAATGCATTCCTTTAGGTAATTCCGAAATATCAATAGCATTGATATTTGAATTTAAAGTTTTAATTAATAAAGTTTTACCTGTTAAATCAGCAATTCTAATCTCTGTATTTTTGGTATTTAAAGAAAGGTTTTCAATTTGTAAAATATTTTTTGCTGGATTAGGAAACACATTGAATAATGGTTTGCCATTTAAATCATTGATACTATTTTTTCCACCTATAACATAAAAGTCAATTACACTTGAATCCAATCTTTCAACTGGAAATGAAAGCCCTTCAATTGTAATCCAAGAACGTACAAATACTTTAATTTCATAATGTTTAAAATGGTTAGAATCTGGTTTTCCCTCTAATAGAGCACAACCTTTTTCACCACCTTTCCAAGTACAATTTGGTTTATTACATAACCAAGTAAATCCTGTAGGAATATTTTTAATTAAATCTACTCTAGCCGAATCAATGGTAGCATTATAGTTTTGACCTGAATAAATTATAACAGTATCTTTAGGCGTTTTAAATGAAATAATTGTTGAATAATTGGTTCCTACTGTTCCATCGGGTGCACGACTAGGGCTAATTCCATCTGTGTTCCAAGCTGGATCAGGAATGCACTGTGAATAGGAAGAAATGGTTGCTACTGAAAGTAGTAATAATAAATAAATTTTTTTCATGGTTTTTATTGTTTAGTTCAAATGTAAATAAGCTTTTGATATTAAATTAATTATTTTTTCAGTTGCGCCAGTATTTTTTAAAATTTGTTGTTGCGCATTGTTCCCAAATTTTTTTCTAGTATCTTCATTTGTAATTAAAATATTCATGTTTAAATCAAATTCTGATTGATTTTTTACACTGATGGCAGCTTCATTTTTTACAAATTCAATGGCTTCAGGAAAATAACCTAGCTCATTTCCGAAAATTATTGCATTGCCAAAAGTAGCAGCTTCCAATATATTATGCAATCCTTTTGGTTTAAATCCTCCACCAATAAATGAAATATCAGCATATTTGTATATTTTACTCAGCATGCCAATATTGTCTATCAGCAGTGAATCGTAATTGGCAATTAAAGTTGCATTTGCTTTGCTGAATCTAATTATTTGTTCTGATAAAATGCTTTCAATAGCTGCTAATTGATCTTCAAAAATAAAATGTGGCGCAATGATTATTTTAAGTTTTTGCGTTTTGTTATTAGCTAAATAATTAGCTAATAATTGCAC
>CAMCQX010000283.1 GCA_945876985.1 Chitinophaga pinensis | reverse complement strand
ATTAATGCTTCGTGGGTTTCACTTTCAAATATAATTCCACTGTTATTTTCATGGTTTTCTATCATGTTTAAAATAGCAGTTTCATTCATATTGTATTCACTCAAAATACTGAAAAGTAAGCTAGTTACAGCCGCATGTTGCATAATTTCTAAGTTTATATAAACTAAGTTATTGCTGGTTTTTACAAACTGGCTTTTCAGTTCATTTATTCTTTCATTGAGCAATATTTCATCAGCACTAATTTTTTTGCTTAGCGAATAAAAATTATTTACTGCGTTGGTGTTTAGTTCTTCTAGTTTTGGAATCACTAAATGTCTCATTTTATTCCGCCAATAATCGTCTTTTTTATTGCTACTGTCTTCCCTAAAATCAATATTATGTTCATTGGCATAATGAGTAATTTCCGCTTTATTGCTAAATAATAATGGCCTTATAATGTTATTTTTTTTGGGTAAAATTCCGTGCAAACCACTCATTCCAGTTCCTCGTGTTATATTAATGAGCATGGTTTCAGCTACATCGTTTTGGTGGTGTGCGGTGGCAATAAATTGGCAATTGTTTTCTAACGCAATTTTATTAAACCAGTCATACCTTAATTGGCGAGCAGCCATTTGAATTGAAATTTTATTTTCTTCAGCAAATGATTTTGTGTTGAATTTTATGGTAAAAAATTCAATATTATTTTTTTGACAGGTGTCAAAAACCAGCTTTTCATCTCCATCACTTTCATTGCTCCGCAACCCAAAATTACAATGTGCCACAGCAATTTTAGTGTTTGATTTTATAAATAAATCAAGCATTACCATTGAATCTATTCCACCACTGATAGTCAACAAAATTTTATCGGAATTTTGAAATAATTGGTTGCTTTCTATAAATTTTTTGAACGAAATTAGCATTGACAAAAATAACTTGGAATAATTTATGGTGTAATTTTACAAATAATTTTGCATTAAATAACATTATATGTATGCTGTAATTAAAAATTTAATAGTTTTGACCCATGCAATATTTTGCCAAAAGATTTAAATACCTTATTGTTTTTATAACATTGGTTCAAGTAGTAAATGCTCAACAAAAAAGTAGAGTAGAGATTTTAGGTGCCGATTTGTTTGAGGGCCAAGTTACTCAGTTTGGCAATTCCAAAAAATTAATTGGGAATGTAAAATTAAAACAAGAAAACACATTGATGTATTGCGATTCTGCCATTTTATATGATGATTCAAATACGGTAAAAGCTTATAGCAATGTTAGAATTAATCATAACGACAGCATTCGTATGGAAGGAGATTACCTGAAATATGAAGGAAATTCAAAGCAAGCATACATGGAAGGAAACGTGAAAATGTATGATAAATCAATGACTTTAACCACCAATCAACTTAATTTTGACATGGAAAACAATGTTGGTTTTTATTTAAATAACGCAACGATTATAAGTGATAAAAATAATTTGAAAAGTCAGTTTGGATATTATTACAGTAGAACTCGAAACTTTTTCTTCAAAAAAAATGTGGTATTAATTAACCCTGAATACACCATGAAAAGCGATACGCTGATGTATAATACCATTTCCAAAACTTCTTATTTTTATGGTTCAACTGTAATTGAAGGAAAAAAAGATAAAATAACTTGTGAAAATGGTTGGTACGATACAAAAAAAGAAGTAAGTCAATTTAGTAAAAATGCGGTACTTTATACCGAAAATAAAATGCTAAAAGCGGATAGTTTATTTTATGACAGAAAAAATAATATTGGAAAAGCATTTAATAACATTGAATTGTATGATTCTATTCAAAAAATAAAATTGTATGGAAATTATGGAATTACCAATGGTAAAACTAAAAAAACTTTTGTTACACAAAATCCTTATGCATTAATGATAATGGACCAAAACGACAGTTTGTTTTTATATGCCGACAGTATTTTTTTGTTACAAGCCGATAAAAAATTAAAACAAAAAGAAGCCATAAAAGCATACCATAAAGTAAAAATTTTCATGTCGGATATTCAAGGGGTATGCGATAGTTTAATTTACAAAAAATCTGATTCTACTTTATCTATGTTTTCGTCACCTATTATTTGGAATGGCGTGAATCAAATTACTGCTGATACCATACATTTTTACATTAACAACAATAAGCTTGATTCCTTTGATTTACGTAGTAATTCGTTCTTAATTTCGAACGAAAAAGGACCTCATTATAATCAAGTAAAAGGTAAAAACATGAAAGGTTATTTAGATAGTTCCACTATCAAATATTTGCGTGTTTATGGCAATGGTCAAAGTATATATTATGCCAAAGAAGACAGTGTAAATTACATAGGAATTAACAAAGTTGATTGCAGTGAAATGGAATTTTATTTTTTAAATAAAAAAATAAGTAAAGGTGTTTTTATCACAAATCCTGAAGGATTATTTTACCCCCTTGATGAACTTAAACCCGAAGAATTAAGACTAAGAGGGTTTGTTTGGAGAGAAAAAGAAAAACCACAAAAGGTTTATTATCAATATAAAAAATAAAAAAATGTTAATTTATTGTGCAAATGTTTGCTTTTTTAAACTAAGTATCTATTTTAGCTAACTCAAATATTTAAAAAACTAAACAAAAAAAAGAATATATGAAATCAAAATTTACTAATTTTTACGCTAAACTAAGTTTATTCTTAGTTGTATTTATTGGGCTAACTGCTAGTAGTGCTTTTGCCCAAGGTTTTGCAGGTGGTAAAACTTATGTTGTTAACGGACAAGCAGATTTAGTTGCTCCTGTAGATACATTTGTGAACCTGATGGGTACTGGAAATGCTGGTGCCATTACTTATTTAAATACTAATGGTATTGATGTTACAGTAGCACCAGGCACTGTTACTATATTATTATCATCTGGATACTCTGGAGTTGAACCTTCGCCTATTCAAGTTGGCCAAACAAATGGTTCTGGATATCCTAACATGAGTTCAACAAGACCCATTGTTTTAAAACCAGCTGCTGGTTTAAACTTTGTGATTTCATCAACAACTACCATAGCTGCAAATGGAAGTTTATTTAGAGTTTTTGGAAGTACCGATTTTACAATAGATGGAAGTGGAACCTCAGGACAAAGAAATATAACGTTTACTATGGGTAATTCGAACGCAACTACCGCTAAAGTTATTGACTTTATTCCTGCCGCTGCAAATAGATTAAGAAATGTTGGTGTAAAAAATTGTATTATCGTTGGTAATTCAGTTGGAACTACTATTAA
>CAMCQX010000282.1 GCA_945876985.1 Chitinophaga pinensis | reverse complement strand
AGAAGGGTAAACAATCAACTCAGTTCCTAAATTACTAGAAACATCAGTATTTGCTGGTATTGACGACCAAATCAATAAAGAATCAGTTGCTTTAAAAGTATAATTGATTGCCAAGCGTTGATCAGCACAAATTCTTGATTCCAATGATTGTATGTTTAACCAAACTGTATCTGAGTTATTTACACTTTTAGCTATAATTTGAATAGAATCAGAACCTATCCAAAATGCATTGATTCCTTCGCCAATACTAACTGACAAATCTGAATTAGCATTAATATCTGTAACGAAAATGCTATTATTAATTACTGACCACTGAATATTATTTACAGTATTAAACCTATCAACTGTATAGCTTTTTAAATTTATTTTCGGAAAATTTTCATTTGCCATTCTTTTCAGGATCGGCAATTTTACATAAGGCTTATTGCTTCCTTTTAAACCCATTCCTGTAATAGAAATACTACCAATTGCTATTTTGGAACTACAAGTTATTGAAATAACATTGACTCCTTTTGGAACATTGAAGGTATAAGTTTGATAAGAATAAGAATTATTTGTTGCTGGCAATTCAAATGACTCAGATTTATTTAATTCAGGAAACTCAACAAAAAAACTTATTTTATTTCCAGCTGCACCTTTTGAATAAAAACTTAAAACATTTGGACCACTTTCTACACCACTTAAATTTGTAATTTGGAACATGGTTTGATTGGAAAAAGCAGTTATTGCGCGGTAATTACTTTGGCTAATTCCTGAAATGGTGTCTAAACCATTCATGACGCTATATCCATCAACTAAACCGTCTTTGTTAAAATCATTTTGTAAAGGCGGCAATATGTTTTTTTCAGGATTTGTTTGTGATTTATAAATCAAATTACTCCATTCGGAATAAGTGTATACAGGAATATTATTTTCAACACACCAGCCTAAAATTTCATCCATGTTTTTGAGAATGGTATCTAATGGAAAATTTGCGCCAAATACTCCTAAATGATTACTTCCAAACGATAAAGTATGGCGTGCAAATCGGTCAACAATGATGCTTTTTATTTGATCAACAGTTTGATTCTCTTCTTCAAAATCTTGCCATTGCATGCCATATGAATTGTTTTTTTCGTTATCTGTTTCATTATATCCTTTGATAGTACCAGGATAAGTTGCAGCCGATAAATAACCAAACTCACTTCCACAAATATCCGCGATATATTTTTTAGATAAATAGGGTGTTTCACCACCTGGTTGAATCCAAACTGTAGGCGGACTAATACCTTTTCTTTTAAAAATATCAAGTGAAAATTGCAGCATTATTCTGAAACCTTCTTTATCAATATCAACATCAATATTCCCTATTTTTTTGTAAGGAATATCGCTAATAACACCTAAATCAATGGTTTCATTCCAAAAACTTTTAATATTAACCGTATCTGGATCACTGCTATTTAAATTACTTATGCCATAAAAACTTACAATTTTATCAATAGTTGGTAAGTAAAAATAAATGGTATTTTTACCCGATCCATATAATTTTAGGTTGCTAAATTCACCATTATTTTGACTAATAATCATGTTATTATTAATGCTCACATTTGTTTCATCGCCATTTCCATTTGCATTTAACAAATTGTATTTTAAACAAACCCTAGTTCCATTCACAGGTATTGCATTCACAATTTTCAGGTGATCAACACCAGCTCTATTCATGAATTTAGTTGAATCAGAAGTTAAAATATCAAAGAATTGAGTATAATGATTTGGGGTATGATCTCCTATTTCGTGACCTCTAACTTGTAAAAATTTTAAAGTGCTCCAAAAATCAGTTGATTGAGTAAAATTAGCTATTTGAATATTTGGAGCGTAGGTAAATCGTTTTCCGTGTTTTGAGAAAATTGAATCAAGAGCTTTTAAATTACTAGGCGACTGCGTGTCATCAATTCTAAAACAAACACCGCCAATTTTATCAACAAGTTGAGCTTCAGATTTTGTAAAAGTTATAACTAAACCTATGAAAAATAACAATTTAAGATAATTCATTTTTATTATATTTATTTAAAATTTCGAAAAACGAATTTATCATTTTAAATTTAAAAAAAAACTTTTAAAAGTTGCTTTTTCTTAAATTTTACTTAAATAACGCTTTTTTGCTAAATTTTACGCAAATTCGCATCTTATTTTTTAAACATGAACCAATCAATTCCAAACGGCAATTTAGCCTCACTTGATCAAGCACAACAACTAGGCCTTCGCCCTGAAGAATTCGAAAAAATAAAAGAAATTTTAGGCCGTACACCAACGTTTACTGAAATGAGCATTTTTTCAGTCATGTGGAGTGAACATTGTTCATATAAAAATTCTATCGTTTGGTTAAAGACCTTGCCAAAGGAAGGAGAAAAAATGTTAGCCAAGGCTGGAGAAGAAAATGCAGGATTAATTGACATAGGTGATGGTTTAGCATGTTGTTTTAAAATAGAAAGTCATAATCATCCAAGTGCAATAGAGCCTTATCAGGGTGCTGCTACTGGAGTTGGCGGAATTAACCGCGATATTTTTTCAATGGGAGCTCGCCCAATTGCACAACTTAATTCATTGCGTTTTGGAAATATTGACAATGAAAGAACCAAATGGTTGGTTCGTGGAATTGTAAAAGGAATTGGTAATTATGGCAATGCATTTGGAATTCCTACTGTAGGTGGCGAAGTTTATTTTGATGACTGTTATCAAGTTAATCCTTTAGTAAATGCCATGAGCGTTGGAATTGCAAAGGTTGGAAAAACTGTTTCTGCAATAGCAGAAGGCGTTGGAAATCCGGTTTACATATTTGGTTCCGCCACCGGTAAAGATGGAATTCATGGTGCTGCTTTTGCTAGCAAAGACATAACTGAAGATTCAGCAAAAGATTTGCCTTCAGTTCAAGTTGGTGATCCATTTTGGGAAAAATTAATTTTAGAAGCTAGTTTAGAATTATTAGAAACCGATGCAATAGTTGGAATGCAAGACATGGGTGCAGCAGGAATTACCTGCTCTACCAGTGAAATGACTGCAAAAAGTGGAACTGGAATGAATGTTTGGCTTGACAAAGTTCCAATGCGTCAAGAAGAAATGAAAGATTGGGAAATTCTTTTGTCGGAAAGTCAAGAACGAATGCTAGTGATTGTTCACAAAGGAATGGAAGCAATAGTTGAAAAAGTTCTTAGCAAATGGGATTTAACTTATGCCATTATTGGTGAAGTTACCGATTCAGGAAATGTA
>CAMCQX010000281.1 GCA_945876985.1 Chitinophaga pinensis | reverse complement strand
GAGCACATGGCTCAAAACCCGGAAATAAGCAGTAAAATATCTGTAAGCGTTGCTTATTGGTTCAGCGGAGCATTTTCATCGGTACTCGACAACGCGCCTACTTATTTAAATGTATTTGCTGTGGTACTTGCCAAATTTGGATTTAGCATAGAAAATATGAATGATGTGAAGGAATTTTTGAAAACGGATCACATCAATTTTCTATCGGCATTGTCTACTGGTGCGGTGTTTTTTGGTGCCATGACTTATATAGGAAATGGTCCTAATTTTATGGTTAAATCCATTGCTGATAAAGCAGGAGTAAAAATGCCCAGCTTTGGTGATTATATTTTTAAGTATAGCTTACCTTATTTACTACCAGTTTTAGTAGTGGTGTGGCTGGTATTTTATTTTTAGCAATGTTTAGTGCCTACGGCACAAATTGACTTTTATAGTTTTACTGATGTTACCGATATATAGTGCCTACGGCACAATTTCCCAAAAAGACAAGTTGAAGCGATACAATTGTAAGAAAACAAACAAGACTTCCTAAAAGCCTCGTAGAGGCGATACTATTGTAAAACAAAATATACCCTACAAACTAAAGCCTCGTAGAGGTGACACAACACCAACAAATTTCAATTCTCTATTCCAAATTCCCTATCACTAAAAATACGTGTCCTGATTCGTCAAGCTCAACGACCGTTTGGGACATTGAACTTGTCGAAATGTTAAATTATCTGGTATTTTGAAATCGTTTCGACAAGCTCAACGACCGTTAGGATTTAAACTGAACTCATCTCCCACCTCTCATCTCTCAACTCCCAATCCAACATTCAACATCCAAAATTATTTTGTTCCTCTCGCTTTTTGCATCAAGTTCAAATCATTGTTTTCACCACGTCCTACTTTTTTAGTTTTATAAATATCAAAGCGTGATGCTACAATAGTTTTAGGCCAAGTATTATTGCTTTCATCTATATCGGCTGTTTCGCGGAATGGGTCAATTACAATTGATTTTACTTCTTTGTTTTTTGCAAATGTTTTGGTGAAATTAGTTTCATTTTTACGCCAAATATATGCACTGATTTGATCTATTTCATTGGTGCCATCGGTGTAATTCCATTGAATAATTACAGGCATTACACAGCCACCTTTATTGCTAAAATTTAACTCATAGTAATAATTATTTTCTAATACTTTACTTTCTTCTGGAGTTAAAAGTGTCAATCTTTCATTTACATTTTTAGTAGTTTCTAAAGGGAAATCTTCTGTTTTTGCTTTGTTGTAATAATAAAAATCTCTAAGCGTAGTATCTACATCTACTAAAAAAGTCATGCCACTTTGTTTGTTTCTAATTTTTGAAATAAACTCAAATTCTACAGGAATGTCTCTCCTTTTAGTAGTAACCATTTTTTCAGGAATTTCTTTGGTGTTATTTACCCTTATTAAACTAACTGAATCTAAACTAATATCTACTGGGTCAATGTCGTAAAACCAAGCTCTCCAATACCAATCTAAATCTACACCAGAAGCATCTTCCATGGTTCTGAAAAAGTCGGAAGGAGTGGGGTGTTTAAATTCCCATCTTTGTGCGTATTGTTTAAATGCGTAATCAAATAATTCGCGGCCCATTACAGTTTCTCTTAATATATTTAATGCAGTTGCAGGTTTTCCATAAGCATTTGCACCAAAATTATTGATATTTTCACTGTTAGTCATAATAGGTTCTAATTGGTCTTTACTCAATTTCATGTAATCTACTATTTTATGAGCAGGTCCTCTTCCGGCAGGATAATTATTATCAAATTCTTGTTCCGTTAAAAATTGTACAAAGGTGTTCAAACCCTCGTCCATCCAGCTCCATTGTCGTTCATCGCTATTAATAATCATTGGAAAAAAGTTATGTCCCACTTCGTGAATAATAACGCCTATCATTCCGTATTTTGTGCGTTCAGCATAGGTTCCGTCAGCTTCTGTTCTACCATAATTAAAACAGATCATGGGATATTCCATTCCACTTGCAGCCTCTACACTGATTGCAGTTGGATATTGGTAATTTACCGTAAATTTAGAATATATTTTGATGGTGTGAGCTACTACTTTTGTGGAGTATTTACTGTATAAGCCATACGATTCTTTTGGATAATAACTCATGCACATTACTTGTTTATTGCCCTGCATAATTCCCATGGCATCCCATACAAATTTGCGTGAACTTCCCCACGCAAAATCCCTTACATTTTCAGCTGTATAAATCCAAGTTTTATAATTTGTTTTATCAGGATTTAGCTCTTTTGCTTTTGCTTCATCTAAAGTAACTATTTCTATTGGACTTGTAGCTGTTTTGGATAGTTTCCATTTGGCCAATTGCGCAGCTGTTAATACTTCATTGTAATTTTTGCACTCACCAGTAGCAGCTATAATATGATCGGCAGGAACTTTCATTTTTACTTTATAATCGCCAAATGCCAATGAAAATTCTCCTCTTCCTGTAAACTGTTTATTGTTCCAACCACCATAATCATTGTACACACACATGCGCGGAAACCATTGAGAAATGGTAAATAAACAATTGCCATTGTCGTCAAACATCTCGTATCCACCACGGCCACCAATTCTCATTTTTTCAGGAATTTTATAATTCCATTTTATTTTAAAAACAAATTTGCCTTTGGCTTTTAAAACCTTTGGTAAATCTATTCGCATCATGGTATTATTAATGGTAAATGGTAATTTATTTCCTGCACTGTCAGTAACTGAAATAATATTTGTACCAAATCCTTTTAAATGCGTTTTTATATCTAATGCTTTTAATTCCGCATCAGTTACTGGTTTATTAATTTTACTGCCATTAAAGTAGTTTGATTCAGTATTCGGATTGTGTTCGTTTTCATCTAACTGTAACCATAAATAATTCAAATTATCGGGTGAATTATTGTGGTAAACTATTTTTTCACTTCCTTCTAAAAGGAGTTCTTTTTCATTTAAAAATGCTTCTATATCATAATCTGCTTTTTGTTGCCAATACTGATTTCCAGGTGCGCCAGATGCAGTTCTGAAATTATTAGCATCAGGTAATATGGTTCCCAATTGTTCAAATTTGTTTCCATGATTTGATTTCGGATTGTTTTGAATGTTTTGTGAAATACACCAATTGAATGAAATGATTGAAATAATAGTGGTAAAAAGAATCTTAGTCATATATAATTTTAAATAAAGTTTCGAAAATAAGAAAATTATTGAAATTTTGAATGTTAGATTATGAATTATGAA
>CAMCQX010000280.1 GCA_945876985.1 Chitinophaga pinensis | reverse complement strand
CCCTCCCAAAGATATTTTAGGCTTAATGCAAGGTACTACTTTTTTTGAAAATATATTGAACCGACCAGCTGATTTGGGAAATGTAGATTTTAATACTTCGGCTTGGTTAAGTTATCATGTTGGATATACAAGGGAAATAAATAAAAAATTAAGCATAGGAACCCGTATAAAATATTTACAAGGAATATTGAATATAAATACTGAACAAAACACTTTAAAATTATATTCCAATGAAGATTCATTGTATATAAAAGCAGGATTTAAAGTAAATATTTCAGGAATAGAAGACCTTAGGAAAAACGATTTTAATTTAAAACAAACTATATTTTCAGGTATAGGTAGAACGGGTAAGGCAGATTCTACATTTAATGAAATGGATTATTTATATGATTTCCTTCTTGGGAGACAAAACGTTTCAGGATCTGGATGGGCAATAGACTTTGGTGCAAACTACAAGTTTAACCACCATGTTTCTGTTTCGGCCAGTGTGATTGATTTTGGTTATATCAATTGGAATAAAAACAATATAAATTATAATTTAGACACCAAAGAGTTTAACCACAAAGGTGTTTATTTAAATGACCCGAGTCAATTAGATTCTTTAAATATTAAAATTACTGAACTTCAAGATTCAATCATTCATAAAGTATTTGTGCCAACAGAATCTAACAACTCATATACCACTAATTTAAATGCAAAACTATATTTGGGAGCACAGTATGCTTTGAACTATAATAATATGTTTGACTTTGTATTCTTTAATAATTTTGGAAACAAAAAATTCAATCCCGCTTTGAGTTTATCGTTTACCAAAAAAGTTTGGTCAATATTGGACTTAAGAATTAGTGGAACTTATTACAATAATAATTTTACCAATGCAGGCCTTGGCTTTTCACTGAACCTTGGTCCCTTTCAAACCTATTTGTTCAGCGATAATTTAATTGCAGTGATGCAATATGATGAAGCTAAATTTATAAATTTAAGGGCTGGAATTAATTGGAATGTTGGAAGAAACAATGACAGAGATGGCGATGGAATTCCAAACATAAAAGATAAATGTTGGAAAAATTATGGTTCAATTGAATTAAATGGTTGTACTGATTTTGACAATGATGGCGTTTCAGACAATGAAGATGAATGCATAGCTATTCCTGGGAAGCCCTGTACAAATGGCTGTGCTGATAAAGACAATGATTGCGTAGCTGATATCAATGATAGTTGTGTAAACGATTCTGGAAACTTTTATTTAAATGGTTGTCCTGGTATTTATGTTGACACCATGGAAATAATTTTACCTTCTGAAGAACTTAAAATATTAGATGATGCCATAAACAATTTAGCATTTGAAGCGGGAACAGCTAAAATAAAAGATTCATCATTGATTAGTTTAGAAGAATTGGCAAAATTATTAACTAACAAACCAGAATATAATATTGTAATTAATAGTTATGCCGATACAATTAGTGACAACAAAAAGTACATGAAATTAATTCAAAAAAGAGCAAAAACTTTGATCAAGTTTTTAGCAAAAAAAGGCATTGCCAAAGATAGAATAGCTGCCTACGCTTTTGAATCTAAATTACCATTTACAAGAAACAAAACGGAAGAAACTAAAAATAATATTATTGAAATTAAAATTATAAAATAGTTTTAAAAAAATAAACATGAAAAAACCTTCAGCTTTTAAACTGAAGGTTTTTTTTATAAAATATAAATGGAAATATTAAACGTTAAAACTAGACAATTTTTTAAATGCTGCAATTCTATTGCTTAATTCTATTTCCGTTAAATTTACTAATCTTTCAGTTCCAAAACGCTCCACACAGAAGCTTGCCATGGCTGAACCATATATAACTGCATTCTTCATGTTTTCGAAGCTGATATCGCCTGTTTTGGCTAAATAACCAATAAATCCACCAGCAAAAGTATCTCCCGCACCAGTTGGATCAAAAACTTCTTCTAAAGGTAATGCAGGCGCATAAAACATTTCTTTGCCATGAAATAACAAAGCACCATGCTCTCCTTTTTTTATAATTAAAAATTTAGGACCCATGGCTTGAATTTTAGCAGCAGCTTTTACCAATGAATATTCACCCGAAAGTTGGCGAGCTTCTTCATCGTTAATGGTCAAAACATCTACCATTTTAATGGTGGCTAATAAATCGTCCATGGCTATTTCCATCCAAAAATTCATGGTATCCATTACTATTAACTTTGGGCGGTTTGTTAAGCGCTCAATTACTGTTTGTTGAATTTTAGGTGTTAAATTACCTAACATCAAATATTCGCAGTTTTGGTACGAAGCAGGAATAATTGGATCAAAATCGGCCAATACATTTAATTCGGTAGTAATGGTATCGCGGCTGTTCATATCGTTATGATATTTGCCACTCCAAAAAAACGATTTTTCACCCGCTTTAACTTGTAAACCTTCTGTGTTTACTCCATTTGTATTCAAATGATTCACAAATTCTTTTGGGAAATCATCGCCAACAACAGCTACTAAATTTACACTTTTTGTAAAGTACGAAGAACACAATGCAATATAAGAAGCAGCGCCTCCAACTATCTTGTCTGTTTTTCCAAATGGGGTTTCTATGGCATCAAAAGCAACCGACCCAACAACTAATAAACTCATAAATAAATAATTAAACGTTTTTTGTATTTTTTTCGCTACAAAGATTGCATTTTTAATTATGAATTCCTATCATTGCACCCTCGTTAGACGAAAAAATCTAATGATAATAAGCATTAACACTCCTTGGTAGCTCAGCTGGTTAGAGCACATGACTGTTAATCATGGGGTCGCTGGTTCGAGTCCAGCCCAGGGAGCAAGAATGGGAAGGAGGTCAATTTTGACCTCCTTTTCTTTTTTACATCCTTGTAAAACCTTACTGGCATTGAGTAAAACCTCTATCGGTTTTTGAAAAGAAATAGCTGCAACTTTGTTTTCATCGAAATGGATTTTTTCAGAAAAGATGCAGCTTAGAATCTTCTTTTTAGTCTTCCCGTCACTGTTCTGATAAAACTCTAAAAGGTTCTCCAACATTGGTACGTGATGACTAATGTAGTCTTTGAATGGTGTGGTCTCCTCGTTGAGGATTGACAACTCTCTTTCTAATCTAAACAAGTCTGAGTCAATTGGATTTTTCAATTCACGGTATTCCTCAATGGTTAGATTTCCATCTCTCATTTTTTCTTGAACATTATTCCTTTGTTCAATTTTCTTTTCAATGTCTGACTTGGTTTTAACAATGTTTTTCTTCCTATC
>CAMCQX010000279.1 GCA_945876985.1 Chitinophaga pinensis | reverse complement strand
CCCAAAAGTGGCCCATAAGTATAGCCAGCAAATTTGAATACTTGATTAATAACAGAGTCGTTATTTAGTTCTTTAAAAACAATGATTATTAAGAATAAAATGAAAGCAAATGAAACATGAATGATATGTCGTTTGGTTTTATGTTCTTTACTTTCTTGGGCTTCATCATAACCTAAAATATCAATACAAAACGAAGTAGTTAAAGTGGTTAAAACGCTATCGGCACTGCTAAAAGTGGCAGCTGTAATTCCTAAAATAAAAACAATGGCACCAATTCCTCCCACATGATTTAAGGCAATGGTTGGAAACAATTGATCGGTTTTAGCAGGAATTTCTATTCCTTTTAAAGCTGCAAATTGGTATAATAAAACACCTAAACCTACAAATAATATATTAATAAAAACTACCACAATACTGAACCAACGTATGTTTTTTTGTGCATCGCCAAGGCTTTTACAGCTTAAATTTTTCTGCATCATATTTTGGTCCAAACCTGTCATTGCTATAGCAATAAAAATACCGCCAAAAAACTGTTTAAAGAAATTGTTTTTATCCAACCAATCATCAAAGAAAAATAGCTTGCTCATGGGGCTTTCTTTCACAGCTGAAATGGCATCGAACAAATTATAATTTAATTGTTGGCAAACCACATAAATTGATAAGGCAACGCCTGCTAACAAAAAAGCAGATTGCAAAGTATCGGTCCAAACCAAAGTTTTAATTCCGCCTTTGTAGGTGTATAAAAGGATGAGTCCAATTACTATTAAAGTAGAAACTGCAAATGGAATTTTAAAAGCACTAAAAAAATAAATATCTAATACAATTAATGCAATGTATAACCTGAATGATGCTCCTACAATTCGTGATAAAATAAAGAATAATGAACCTGTTTTTTGAGCTCTTTTACCAAAGCGTTTTTCTAAATACGAGTAAATAGAAATAAGGTTTAATTTATAATACAATGGCAATAAAAACTGTGCAATAATTAGGTAGCCAAAAATATAACCAATTACAATTTGCATGTAACTAAATTGGTTAGTTCCCACAGCACCCGGCACCGAAATAAAAGTTACTCCAGAAAGTGAATCACCAATTAAACCAAAGGCTACAATGTACCAAGGCGATTGTTTATTACCTGTAAAATAACTATTGCTATCGGCTTTATTAGAAGTATACCAAGCTATCAGCATGAGCAAACCAAAATAACCTATAACCGAAAATAAAATGATATACATTGACATGGGGCAAAAATATTTTTTACAATGGAATTACCACAGTTTATTTATCCATATGATATATTTTTCGTTCAATAAAATCGATTAATGAATGAATTACTTTGATGTGAATTTCTTGGGCTCTATCGGCATATGTACTATAAGGTGCGCGAATTTCCACATCGCAAAGGGAGGCCATTTTACCACCATCTTTTCCTGTTAAACCTACTATTTTTATTCCTTTTTGTTTGGCCACTTCCATTGCTTTAAGCACATTAATCGAATTCCCACTGCTAGAAATAGCCAATAAAACATCGCCTTTTCTTCCTACAGCTTCTAAGTAACGACTAAAAACAAAATCATAGCCATAATCATTTCCAACGCAAGCCATGTGACTAACATCACTCATTGAAATAGCTCCAATTGCAGGTCTATCGTTTCTATATTTTCCAGTTAATT
The DNA here is from genome assembly GCA_945876985.1 of Chitinophaga pinensis. Classification (GTDB taxonomy): domain Bacteria; phylum Bacteroidota; class Bacteroidia; order UKL13-3; family UKL13-3; genus JAAFJM01. The sequence continues at coordinate 1,612 of CAMCQX010000279.1, read as the reverse complement.
CTTCTGCAAAATGCATGGCATCGCACATGCTTCCTCCATTTCCACAGCTTATTATTTTACCATCAGTTTTTATTGAATCTACCATTAATTGTCCTGCTTTTTCAATGGCTTCAAAGTTTTTATCATCACTTAAAAACTTTGTCAATATTGTATTTGCTTCCTCAAAATGTTGTTTAATGGTATTCATATTTTAGCTTTTTAATAATGAGCAATATTACAAAAAAAGTATTTAAAACAGACAACTAACCTTTTCCCTCAAATAAACGTATTGTAATAAATTATCAAATTTTTTTGAATCCTCAAAACTTTAGATATATTTGAATTTATAAGAAAACGTTAATTAAAACCATAAAATGAAAAAAAACTTACTTTTATTATTTGCTTTGTCAATGATTGGATTGTTAAATCCCAATTATTTAAAAGCCCAAGCTCCTTATTGTGCAGGAGGTTACACATTAGATGGATGTGGTACAAATGACTATGTTAGAAGTTTTACTTTTAATACTTTATCTAACCTAAACACTGCATGTACACCAAATCCTTATTATGTTTTATTTCCAACAGTTGGTTCTTTAACAACTACTGTTAATCCAGGTTCAACATATACCATGACTGTAACTGGTGCTACTACAAAACCTAATGGTTTTGGAGTTTGGATTGACTTTAACAGGAATAACAGCTTGACGGATTTAGGAGAATTGGTTTACTTTACTCCAGGTGCTTATGGGTCATTAACGGCTGGAACTGTTTACACGGCAAACATATTAATACCTTCTACAGCAACTCCAGGATTAACTAGACTAAGAGTAAGAGCAAATTGGCAAAATTATACCAACGCTTGGGTTGAAGCAAATGCTTGTGCAACCTTGGCAGATTGGGGTGAAATAGAAGATTACACCATTCAAATAGCAAGTAATGGTCCACCACAGCCACCCATTGCTAATTTTTATGCACCTGATACCGTTTGGATCAATAGCCCAGCAACTTTAATCAATACATCAAGTTTCCAAAGCAGGGTTTTCTGGGATTTCCCAGGCGAAAACCCTTTACAACCGGGCTACTACCGTCAGGCTGGTTATATTGACACAGCTAAATATTATAACAATATTACTTACACATTTACTTCTCCAGGCTTAAAATTAGTAAAATTATTAGCAGTTAACAACATAAAGCGTGATTCATTGCGTGATTCAATTTATAAATACATTTATGTAGATACGCCAAGTCAAGCACCTCGTGCCGATTTTATTACCTTTAAACGAATCATGGGTATAACAGAAGAAGCACCATTTATTGATTTATCGAGCAACGGACCAACCCAATGGGATTGGACAATAGATCCACCTTGTATCAGTTGTATTACTGATCCAAGTAATGGAATAGCCAATTATTTTATAACAGGAACTGGCCAACCAGGACAAAACGTGGCAAGTCCACGACTAGCAGCTTTTGACCCCGGTCAGTTTAAAGTTTGTTTGCGTGTATGGAATTTACGAGGCATGGATTCTATTTGTAAATCTGATTACATAAAAGTGGTAGAAGGAAATTACATGTGCTCGGGTTCAGGCGGATTTGTAAGTACAAAAGACGAAGGATTTTTATACGGAATCAG
>CAMCQX010000278.1 GCA_945876985.1 Chitinophaga pinensis | reverse complement strand
ATAAAAAGAAGTATGAAATTATAAATATAATTGCTCAAATTAATCCAAAAGCATCCAAAAGAATATTAATTACCGCCCATTGGGACAGTCGTCCTTATGCCGATAACGACCCAATTGAAACCAATAAAGATAAGCCTGTTTTAGCTGCTGATGACGGTGCAAGTGGAATTGGTGTAATGCTTGAAATGGCTAGATTAATTCAAACAAATAATTTAAATATAGGTGTTGATTTTATGTGTTTTGATGCAGAAGATTTAGGTAAGCCAGACTTTGAAGATTCTTATTGTTTGGGTACTCAATATTGGGGTCAGCATCAAATTCCTCAAAACTATAAAGCAGAATTTGCCATAAATTTAGACATGGTAGGAGGGAAAGGAGCTACTTTTGTTTGGGAAAATAATAGCATTACGCAAGGCGAAAGTATATTAAGAAAAGTGTGGGAAAAAGCTGCAGTGTTGGGTTATTCAAACGTATTTCTTTATGCTCAAAATGGTCAAATATCCGATGACCATGTTTATGTTTATAAATATACCAAAATACCTGCAATTGATATCATACATTTTAACCAACAAACGGGCTTTCCAACTTGGTGGCATACTGTAAATGATAACATGAACAATATTGATCCTACTACTTTAAAGGCAGTTGGGCAAACACTTTTGGAAGTGATTTATACTGAAAAGTAGTTGTCAGTTGATAGTTTTCAGTTGATAGATAGAGACCATGGAAGACTTTTAAATTTTCAGGTAGCAAGTTGGTTAAAAATTGTAAATGACGTTTATCGATGTTGGGTTTTATTTAAAATTTAGCTGATATAGAATAATTGTTTAGCCTTATTCTGCCTTCTAATCTTTACAATAATATTATTAAACAATCAACTCCATTAACCAATCAACCTAAAACCCAATTTTCAAACTTTTCTTAGTTTCTAAAACTTATTTAATTATTGTTTGTCAATATTTACATGAGCAACGATTTAATAAAACAATACATGAACCACACATTGGAGCATAATAAAACTCCAGAAAGTGTTTACCTGTTTGCCAAAGCTGTTGGCATGGATGAAAAAGAATTTTACAATCATTATTCAAGTTTGGAAAGTTTAGAAGCAGATATTTATAAAATTTGGTTCGAAAATGCTTTTTCAGCTTGTTCTGAATCAGCTCCTTGGTCTGATTATTCCTCACGTGAAAAAGTGTTAGCAGTGTTTTTTGCTTACATTGAAGAAGCTAAAAACTACCGCAGTTTTGCTGTATATTTAAAAAACCGTGATTTGGTAAAACTACCTCGTTGGCCAAAATATTTGAATGAATTACACAAAGTTTTTACCGATAAAATGAAACCAATTTTATCAGAAGGAATTGGAACCAATGAAATTCAAGAACGCAAATATTTAGACGAAAAATATGTGAGTGGCTTATGGTTGAACTTTTTATTTGTATTTGCCTTTTGGTTAAATGACAATAGCAAAAGTTTTGAAAAAACTGACGAATCTATTGAACGTTCTGTTAATTTAGCTTTCGATTTAATGGGCAAATCAGCTTTAGATGCTGCATTAGATTTTGGAAAATTTTTGTTCCAAAACAGGTAAGTATCCCGCAGATGGCGCTGATAAACGCTGATTAATCAAATTCAACAAAATATTTAATTCGTAATTCCGCTGTTCCGATTCATTTGGAAGCGGGAACAAAAAAATGGAACAACATTCAATTCCTTCAACAAAAGTAGAACGTGCCATGCGCTTTGTGAAAACTGGCGCACAAATAGGTGGAAACTATATTAAACATTACTCTAAAAAAATGGTCGATCCAAGCATTAGCAAAGATCGATTACATGAAGATAATGCCGAAGATGTTTATAATGCTTTGAGTGAATTGAAAGGTTCGGCTTTAAAAGTAGCGCAAATGTTAAGCATGGAAAAAAATGTTTTGCCAAGGGCTTATACCAATAAATTTGCCTTGGCACAATATTCTGCTCCTCCACTTTCTGGTCCGCTAATAGTTCAAACATTTGTAAAGCAATTTGGTAAAACACCTCAACAAATTTTTGATACTTTTAACATGCAATCAACCCGTGCTGCTAGCATTGGGCAAGTGCATGAGGCTACAAAAGACGGACAAAAATTAGCCATTAAAATTCAATATCCTGGCGTTGCTGAAAGCATCAAAAGCGATTTGAAAATGGTAAAACCCATTGCTTTTAGGTTAATTGGTTTGAGTGAAAAAGAATTTGAAAAATACATTATTGAAGTAGAAAGTAAGTTATTGGAAGAAACCAACTACGATTTGGAATTGCAACGTAGCCAAGAAATTTCGATGCTTTGCAAACACATTCCAAATGTAGAATTTACCAAATATTATCCCGAATATTCTAGCAATAAAGTATTGGTGATGGATTGGTTAGAAGGGGAACACATGGAAGAGTTTTTGAAAACGAAGCCGAGTCAAGAAACACGAAATAAAATTGGGCAAGCCATGTGGGACTTTTATGATATGCAAGTGCACGAACAAAAAGCGGTACATGCCGATCCACATCCAGGAAATTTTTTGATGAATGCAAATGGAACTTTAGGAATCATTGATTTTGGTTGTGTGAAGGAAATTCCTGAAGATTTTTACTACAATTATTTTGCATTGTTAGTTCCTGAAATTTTAAAAAGTGATGAAATTGTAAATCGTATCATGATTCAACAGCAAATAGTGAGTGATAAAGACGATAAACGTACACAAGATGTAATTACCGATGCTTTTATTAAAATGACAACTTTGTTAAGCACCCCATTTGTAACCGATGAATTTGATTTTAGTAACCACGATTATATTGATAGCATCTATGCCTTAGGTGAAGAAATTACCAATATGAAAGAACTACGCGAAAGCAAGGAAGGCCGAGGTTCACAACATGCATTATACATTAATAGAACCTATTTTGGTATTTATAGTATTTTAAATGTATTGGGTGCTAAGGTAAAAACAGGACAAAGAAATTGGAAACAACCATTGATGGATTATCATTTGAAAGGTGAAGCTTAAAAATTAGTTTAATTGTGTACCCGAAATTACCAAATTTGTCACCAATAGTGATTTTTTCAAATCAAAAAAACCCTAATTTCCCTAACAACTGTCAATTAACAACTAATTTTATCAACCCTGTTTTGGTGACGACCGCCTTCAAAATGGGTAGTTAAAAAAGTCATTACAATTTTTTTAGCTAATTCGATATCAATAAAACGAGCGGGTAATGCCACCACATTTGCATCATTGTGTGTACGAGCCAATGAACTAAT
>CAMCQX010000277.1 GCA_945876985.1 Chitinophaga pinensis | reverse complement strand
AAATACCAATTTATCAATCCGTTTACTCCCGATGCAAATAATTTTTATAGAATTTATATTCCCAATGGTGATAGAATTTGGCGTAATAATGACGTAAAACAAATTCCATTATTAGACAAATTAGATAGCAATGCGGTGCTTACCAATTGGGACGAATTATTAACAACCAAATTAAGTGATTCAACAGATGAAATTACCGCTATTACAAGTTCAAAAACAGACAATGATGTAGTTTATTACGGGACACAAAAAGGGAAATTATACAGAATAAAAAATGCATCAATAGGGCAACCAACAGTTGAAAACATTACAGGAACAAATTTCCCCGCTGCCTATATTAATTGCGTTACCACACATCCAAGTAATCCAAATATTTTGTTTACCACTTTTACCAATTATGGTATTTTAAGTTTGTTCCAAAGTATCAATGGTGGACAAACTTGGCAAGCCGTTTCGGGTAATTTAGAAGAATTGGCTACAGGTGCTGGCAATGGTCCTTCCTTGCGTTGGTTAACTGTTGTTTCTGTTGCCGATAGTTTGATATATTATGTTGGAACTTCAGCAGGTTTATTTGCTACCGATAGTTTGAATGGAATGCAAACTATTTGGGTGCGTCAATCGCCCGATAAAATTGGAAGCAACATTGTTACCATGATGGATTTTAGAAATACTGATGGTTTGCTAGCCGTTGCCACTTATGGTGCTGGCGTGTTTACAAGTATTATCAATTCTACTAAAGATAAAACCTCAGTGAAGCAAGTTTGGTTTGATCATATTTCATTATATCCAAATCCTGTGAACGACAAATTATTCATTGATTTATATAAGCATCAAGCAAAAGATGCAAGTTATAAATTATACGATTTGAAAGGAAAATTAATAGCTGAAGGTATTTTGGAAAATTATATTTCAACTGAAAATTTAGAGCACGGAATTTATTTTGTCCGTTTAAATATTGACAATAAAATGATTACAAAAAAAATAGTTAAACTTTAATAAAAACTTATTGGCATAGTATTTTCTATACAACAACAAAATATAAAATATCATGAAAAAACTAATTAAACTAACCGCTATTTCATTATTTCTAATAGCAAGTTGTGGCGCTCCCAAAGGATTAACTGAAGTAAAAGGTCCATTTTCTGGAAGTAGTTACGAAGGTAGCAGACGATTTTTTAGGGCTACTGGAAGTGCAGAAAGCAGAGACTCAGAAACAGCAAAAAGTAAAGCGCTTTTAATGGCCAAACAAAGGTTGGCATCTTTTGTGCAAACTCAAATAAACCAAGTTGCCGAAAACTACAGTGCAGAACGTCAAATAGCAGATAATTTGGGAGATTTTAGTACTCGTTTTCAGCAAATTACTCGTGAAGTTTTAAGTCAAACTATTGTTGATATTTCAATTATTGGTGATAAAACTTATACCAATAAAAACGGAAATTACATCAGTTATATTGCGTTAGAAGCAAAGAAAAAAGTAGTTTATGAGAAACTAAAAGAAATAAGTTTAATGCGTAAAAACATAACTCCAGCCGATAAAGCTGCTGTTAGCGATATGATAGATAAAGCCATTAAAGAAGCGGAAGATAATTAGTTAAAGACAGTTAATAATTTTAGTAGTTCTTTTGTTTTTAGTTTCAAAAGTATATTCTATTTCAGACCTTAATTTTTAAACTATAAAAAATATTGTTTACTTCGCAATTGTGTTTAAAAATACGATGCAAGTAAGCAATATTTTTTTTTGGTGCCTTTTGGTATCAAATTTTGCAGCATTGGCACAAAATCCAATCAAAGTAAATTATCGTTTTATTGGAACAAATGCTAAAAAGATACAAGCAGAAATAAAACTTCCAAATCAGTTTAACGATAGTTTACAATTACACCAAACTGTAAATGAAATATTGATTTTTTGTACTCAAAAATCATATATTTTAACTGCCATAAATACACAATATTTTAAATCAGATTCAGCTGAAATAACTATCAATTTAAATCAATCATTTAAGTGGTTAAAAATTAAAAATGTTGGAGCAGATTTTTATTTATTAAATGCTGCAGGATTTACAACGAGTGATTTTTCAAATCAAGTTTTTAGTCCAAATGTATTTGCTCAAAAAGTTTCAAATGCATTAATTTGGCTTCAAAACAATTCTTATCCATTTGCATCCATTGGTTTGGATGCTGTTCAAATTGATAGTTCTACTATTACGGCAAAAATATTATTTAATAAAGGTCCACAAATATTTTTTGATTCCATAAAAGTAATTGGAGATGTAAATATTAGTCCGCGCTTTTTAGCAAATTATACCAATATAAAAGCAGGGAAATTTTATAATGAAAGTATTTTAAAACGAACCGATAGCAGAATTGCAGAGCTCCCATATTTAAGTTTAACACAGTCATCGGTAATATATTTTTATGGAAATAAAGCCAAAATGATTTCCTATATTAACAACAGAAAAGCAAGTAGTTTTGATGGAATTATAGGCTTTGCGCCAAACAGCAGTCAAGCCAATAAATTAATTATTACGGGAGATATCAATTTAAAATTACAGAATATTTTAGGAAGTGGAAAATCGTTGGATTTAAACTATAGAAGTTTTTTAAATAACTCACAAGAATTAAAGTTTAAATTCAATTATCCATATATTTTCAATTCGAAAATTGCTTTTGATTATGGCTTAAATTTATTGCTTTACGATACTTCCTTTTTTGATTTACAAAACGATTTTTCATTTCAATATCGTTTTATTGGCTCTGATTATTTTAAATTTTTTTATGCTACGCAATCCACTTCTTTAATTGCAATAGATACAAATTTTATTAAGAATAATAGAAGTTTACCAAGCATAAATGATGTAAAAAAAGATTTGTATGGAATTGGTTTTAAGAAAATAAAAATTAACTATTTACCCAATCCTTCAAAAGGATATATTTTTGAAATTGATTTTGCCATTGGCACAAAAAATATATTAAAAAATTCAATAATTAATACGATTCAATTAGACAATGGAAGCGGTGTTTTGTATAAAATATATGATTCTTTAAAATTGAGCTATACGCAATATAGAATTACATTTAAAGCGGAAAAATATTTTAAAATTACTAACAATTTTATAGTAAAAACAGATGTAAATTCAGCATGGTTTCAAACCGAAAGTCTATTTTTGAATGAACTTTTTCGCATTGGTGGATTAAAAACGCTTCGTGGGTTCGATGAACAAAGTATATTTGCAAATAAGTTTGCAATTGCAAATGCGGAGCTCAGGTATTTATTAGGTAAAAATTC
>CAMCQX010000276.1 GCA_945876985.1 Chitinophaga pinensis | reverse complement strand
AAAATACCAATTCCTAATAACAGAACTATTTATACTTGGTATGCTAAAAACGAACATTATCCAATTTTAGAAATTACCCAAACTACTGGATTAGCTGGAACTTTAACTATTAGGTATAAAGACATAAACAGACCAGAAGCATTTTATAGTGCTGCTAAATTCAATGCAAGCAGAACTACAGCAACAGTTATAGATACAATTAATTTAACAAGTTCAAGCACGGGCAGTCCAAAATCTTACCAATGGACTATTACACCAAATACAGTTTCATTTGTTGGTGGAACTAGTGCAACAACCAATAATCCTAGAGTTATATTTAATGCTACTGGTGTTTATACCATCAAACTAAAAGTTATTTATGAAGGTGGACTAGACGATACCATTAGATCAAATTATGTAACAATTAATCCCGCTCCTGTTGTTAATTTTAGTGCTGACAAAACTAATGCCTCGGTTGGTGAAAACGTAACATTTACTGATAATAGCTCAGGAACTCCAACTACGTATAAATGGGCATTTACACCAAATACAGTTACTTTTGTAACAGGTACAAGTACCAGTAAAAATCCTGTAGTAAAATTTAATACTGCTGGAAGTTATTCAGTTTCTTTTACTGCTAGTTATTTTACAACGCCAATTAATGTTACAAAATCAGGATATATCAATGTTCAAAATGTAAGTGTTGCTGATTTTAAGAATTTTGCAAAAACAATTGAAATTTACCCTAATCCGGCAAAAACAAATATATTCATTGCTTCAAATTACGACTTGAGTAAATCTGATATTGATATGTATGATATTTTAGGTAAAAAAGTAAATGTTGATGGAATTAATTATATAAATAAATCAAATATTCAGTTAAATATATCAGCATTGAATAAGGGTATTTATTTTATAAAAATTTATGATGAAAATAATTCGCATTCAACACATAAAATTATTGTAGAATAAAATAAATCGTTTAATTAATACAAACGTTTTTTCAGTACATAGAATTAGACAATCAACATAAAATCCTTTATTATTATTGGTTATATTGCATCAGTATTATAATTTATTCGTTTTATATTTGAAGTTATTAATTTAATCAACCATGAAATCAATAAAAATATTATCCAATAGCTTTTTGGCATTTGTGTTTTTGGCATTAGTTTTTTTACTAATTTCATATCCTCCAGCCAAAGCAGTTTGTAACACCATTACCAAACGATTAGGAATTACTTCACCCAGTTACCCTGGTTTTGGAATAAATTTACCTGGTAATTATGAAATTCACGGAATAGATGTTAGTCGCCATCAACGCGATATTGATTGGGAGGCTGTGTCAAATATGTTTGACGATCAAATTGGTGTTTCATTTGCATTCATTAAAGCCACTGAGGGAAGAACTGTTGGTGATGATTATTTTGACTATAATTGGAAACAATGCAAAAAACATAGTATTTTAAGAGGTGCTTATCATTTTTTTAGACCTCATTTAACTGCAGAAGAACAAGCAAATTTCTTTTTTAGTAAAGTAAAATTAGCTAGGGAAGACTTACCACCAGTTTTAGATATTGAAGTAAAAGGAAGTGCAAGTCCAGCAGTTTTAAAATCAAAAGTAAAACGTTGGTTAGTTTTAACAGAAAGACATTATGGAATTACTCCAATTATATATACCAATTATAGTTTTTATAAAAACTATTTTTCAGGTAAAGAATTTGAAAAATATCCTTTCTGGATTGCTCATTATCAAACATTAGATTTGAACGAAAAAACTACTACTTGGAACTTTTGGCAACACAATGAAAAAGGAAAAGTAAACGGAATTAGAGGTGGCGTAGACTTTAACGTATTTAAAGGAAACTACGATGATTTATTAGGACTTTGTAAGAAATAAATAGTAAGCCATCAATTGAAAAATTGGTGGCTTTTTTTTCGTTAAATATTATTTCTTTTCTTTGGCGGTAAAAGCTGTGTATCCAAATACAAATGCGCCTAAAACTAACATGATAACAACGAAAATTTTATCTTGTTTATACATATCATAAGCAATGTAACCAATAGCACACCAAGCAATGGCAGTTTTTAAATATGCATTTCCATACTTACCCAAATTAAGTTTAGGCAACAAAAAATAAACAATTACTACTATTAGTAAAATGAGTGATACAATTAGAATTAAGTTGGAAGGTAAAGTCATGTGTTTTTAGTTATAATAATCGTTAAGCCATTTCAAATAAATTTGACTTCTTTGCGCTGCAAAATAGTTGGCTGTAATTACAATTAATGATTGAATAAATAGCCCTATTCCTAAGCCTTGTAAAAACAAGGCGTTGTTAAATATAAAAATGAATAAAACTGCGAGTGCATTTAAAAACAAGAATATGTTTATCATTTTCTTTTGAAACAATATTTCTTTGTGAATATATGGTATTTCAATATTTGACATGGAAGCTTGATTTTCCTTCACAAAACCTTGAACCAATAAAAGATGAATTGGTGTATTTTTATAAGTATTTATACCAAAGTATACTTGCAATATTCCTATAATAAATAGTGGTAAGGTAATTCCATTCGAAAAAACGTTATTTACATTAAATACAAAAAGTAAAGATATAATGATAGCAATAAAACCAATAATAATAAACAATAAACCTTGCACTTTTTGCGCTTTATAAAACTTCAATATCATGGTTGGATTTACAAGAAATTAGATTTGAAAATTTTTACTGCGATTGAAATAAGTATAACTCCAAAAAACTTACGGATTAACCCAAGGCCTGCTTTTCCTAATATTCTTTCTAAAAAAGAAGTAGACTTTAAAACGGCATATACCAAAACTAAGTTTAATAAAATGGCAATTAAAATATTTTGAAACTCATATACTGCTTTCATTGAAATAATGGTAGTAAGCGTTCCTGAACCAGCTATAATGGGGAATGCTATTGGAATAATACTTCCATTAGAATCGTTTGGATCTTGTCTAAAAATATCAATTCCCAAAATCATTTCTAAGCCTAAAATAAAAATTACGATGGAACCTGCTACTGCAAATGAAGGTAAATCAACGCCAATAACATTTAGTAACTTATCGCCAACTACCAGGAATAAAACCATTAAGGCACCAGCGGCAAGTGTAGCTTTTCCGCTATCTAAATGTTGCTGTTTGTTTTTAATAGTAATAATTAGTGGCAATGCTCCAACCACATCAATAATGGCAAAAAGCGTTAAACTAATAGTGGTAATATCTGAAAAAGAAAAAATCATAAGCACTTCATGATAAGTTGGCAAATATATCATTTACCTATAC
>CAMCQX010000275.1 GCA_945876985.1 Chitinophaga pinensis | reverse complement strand
CATTTTATTATGAATTGTAACCAAAAGAAAATTCCATTATTGTTCCTGCAAGATGTAACAGGATTTATGGTTGGAAGCAGAAGTGAACATGGTGGAATTATTAAAGATGGCGCTAAATTGGTAAATGCGCAAGCCAACTCAGTGGTTCCAAAATTTACCATTATTACAGGTAATAGTTATGGTGCTGGAAATTATGCCATGTGTGGCAAAGCTTATGATCCTCGTTTAATAGCAGCTTGGCCAAATGCAAACATTGCAGTTATGGGTGGAGCGCAAGCAGCTAAAGTTTTATTACAAATAGAAGAAGCAAGTTTAAAAGGAAAAGGCGAAGTAATTACCGAAGAAAAGAAAGCAGATTTATTAAAAACTATTACCGATAGATATACCAAACAAACTTCTCCGTATTATGCAGCTGCACGTTTGTGGATTGATGCTATTATAAATCCAGTTGATACACGCAAATGGGTAAGTATGGGTATAGAAGCGGCTAACCATGCACCAATAACCAAAGAATTTAGACCAGGAGTAATTAGGGCGTAATGAAATTTGAACAACCATTTTTAACCAATGAATTTATATTCAAAACCAGTAGGAGTGGAGGTGCAGGCGGACAAAATGTAAATAAAGTGGCTACCAAAGTTCAAATTGATTTTGATATCAAAAATTCATTTCACCTTTCGGTAAATGATAAAGCCATTTTATTGGAGAAATTAGGAAGTAAACTGAGCAATGAAGGCATATTGCAAGTAATTGCACAAACAGAAAGAAGTCAGTTAGCCAATAAAATAATTGCACTTAAAAAAATATATGCCATTGTCAATAAATGCTTTGTAGTAAAGAAGTTCCGTAAAGCTACCAAACCAACAAAATTAAGTGTGGAGAAACGATTGGTGAAAAAAAAGAATGTATCAATTACAAAGAAATTGCGAAATACAAATTTAAAAAACTTAGATGAATAATTGAAGGTTTTAAATTTTTCCAATCAAATAAATAATTCCAATCAACATAAAACTAAATTCTGTTATCAACCTGTATTTTTGATTAGTGAGTTTGGTAAAATGTAGTAAGTGAATAGCAAAGCAAGCCATGAAACCAATGGTGAGTGAAGCTGAAAATTGGAATTTTAAAAGCATATATCCTGCTAAAAAATAAAGTAAAATTAACAACAAATTTGATAACTTTTTACCAATAACATTCGAAATGTTTTTTACTTGTAAATCCTTGTCTATATTGGTTTCTCGAATAGAAATTTGAAGTAAATTAATTAGAGCTAACACAAATAATTGCATGCAAAATGCAGTGATAAAAATTTGAGCAAATAAACTGTTTTCATTAACAACATACAGATAAAAGCATATTCCACCGGCATAAATAATTGCTGCAAAAAACTCTTTGATGAACCATTTTATATTGAAATAATTAAGCAGAAAATAAATAATACAAGTCAAAACGATCCAAATGCTTTTGGCTAAATGATAAAAGCTGAAATATTTAATTACCAAAATTGTATTGGTCAAAATAATAAGCGCTGCAATAATTTTAAAAGTGTTTTGATGTTTTTGAGTAAAAGTATGTCGTTCACTAATTACAGCGTTAGTTTTTAAAGTATCTAACAAATGATCGAAAAAATAAATTAGCCAAACAGTACTAGGTAAAATAAAGAACCACGCCAATGTTGGTTTTACGCTAATTTGAAAGTACAAAGGCAGCATTAAACTGATAACACCCAAGCAAATATCAAAACTGCCCCAATGCAAAAAGTAAATTAAGTTTTTTAGCTTGCTAATCTTCATTTATACTTGCACAAATGTTACGTTTAAAATTCACAATTTTTATACTATTTTTTTGGGGAGTAAATAACTTACAAGCCCAAACCGATGAGGAAGTAATTTCTTATGTAGAACCAAGAGGTACTAGCAACTGGTTTATAGAATTCGGTGGCGCAGCATTGCTATGGAGTGCCAATTACGAAAAATATTTGTACCGAAACTATAACCATTCATTTACTTTAACTGGCAGAATTGGTTTTGGTTATTGTCCCATTGAATACCGATTGTTGAACAGTGTTTATTTGGATCAAAATTCAGTGTCCATGCCTTTTACTTCAAGTATTGTTTTGGGAAAAGGCAAAGAAAAACTGGAAATTGGTGCGGGTTATACTTTAGCAACCAAAAACTTTATTGACAGGGATGTATTTCCTACTGCAATTTTTGGTTTTAGGGTAGTTGATAATAACAAAGTACTGCTAAAAATAGCTTATACACCTTTCTTCCGCGATGAAAAATTCATCAACTGGTTTGGTGCAAGTTTGGGAAGAAATTTTTAATTAAATGAGCCACATCTCGATAGTTATCGGGATACAACGAAATGATCCATAACCGTCACTGTAAACTGCTTTAAAATCTATATATATTTTTAATCTCCAAATCAATAAATCAATAAATCTCCAAATCTCCCAATCAATAAATCTCCCAATCTCCAAATCCTTATATATCCATGCAAAAGGCTTATCAATTTTATATAGAAAAACTTCAAACTATTTATAATTTGGAGGAAGCAAAAGCCATTGCAAATAATGTGTTTGAGGAAGTAATGTTGGTAAAACCACATCAAATAAAAATATTAAATATTGATTTAAGTGAGGAAGAAGAAGCCAACTTAATGGATATTTTGGAGCGATTGTTAACCCATGAACCCATTCAGTATATTTTAGGAAATGCATGGTTTTATGGCAATAAATTTTCCGTTACTCCAGATGTGTTAATACCCAGAAGTGAAACCGAGGAGTTGGTGGAATTGGTAATTGAAAAGATAAAAAATAACTATAAAAATGATTCTTCTACCTTTCAATTAATTGATATTGGAACAGGTTCGGGTTGTATTGTCATTTCACTAAAATTGGCTTTGCCTCATTGGCAAGTTTTTGGACTTGATAAAAGTAAAAATGCCTTAGCCATTGCAAAGCAAAATGCTAAAAGTTTAAATGCTGATGTGCAATTTATTGAAGACAATATTTTAAATATTCAACAGCGGGATACTACCCAATTTTTTGATGTGATAGTCAGTAATCCTCCTTATATATTGAAACAGGAGCAACTTACTATGAGTAAAAATGTATTGAATTTTGAACCTCAAGAAGCACTTTTTGTAGCCAATGATAGTCCGCTCATTTTTTATGAAGCCATTGCTAATTATGCTTTGCAATATTTGAAGAAAGATGGTTTTTTGTTTTTTGAAATCAACCAATTTTTTGGAGCGGAAACGCTTAAAATGTTGGCAGATAAAGGATTTGTAG
>CAMCQX010000274.1 GCA_945876985.1 Chitinophaga pinensis | reverse complement strand
TTTGGATTATATGCTTTCATAAAAACTTGTCTTGAATAATTTTATTTTATTTATAATTATTCAAATGTAAAACTCACCGTCATGGTGCCATATTGTTCTTCAGGCCCATCAGCTTTTGGTGAAAATTTAGTTGATAATGCAGCATTCTTTGCTTCACGTAATTTATCGGCATTCAAAGTGGTAGTTCCTCTTGCGCCAGCATCAGCTTTTATTACATTTCCGGCTCTATCTACTGTAATATTTACAACTACAATTCCAACATCTTTGGAGTTAGCAGAAATGTTTGGTTTTTTAGCAACTCTTCTTCCTGTTAAGCTATATTTTACTCCACCACCATCGGGTCCAGAACCAGTTCCAGTACCTTCATTTCCAGTTCCCGTTCCACCAATTACGCCATCAGGTTTCCCATCAGGATTTCCTTCATTACCAGGTTCAGTTCCACTTCCATGTCCACCATCATCGCCTGAATTTGATTTCTTTCTAAATAATGAATGCACATCGGCTTTTCTAGGAAGTACTATTTCATCTTTTGGTCTTTCTATGGGTGTAGTAATAATTGGTTTTGCCACTTTTTTGTCATCTGCTTTTTTTGCTATAACATTTACCTCATCAGTACTTTGGCTTAATTCTTCAGGAGCAGGCTCACTTTTTATTTCAGTATAAGTTTCGTTTGGTTGTGGGTTTTCAACAGGAGTTTCACTGGGTCCGCCCATATTTTCTTCCCCTAAAATCATGGAAGTTCCGCCATCGGCCCAAGGTGGATTAGGTGGAGTAAGCACAAAAAAGTAGAGTAATAAAAATATAATACCATGAATAAAAACAGTCCCAGCTAGCCCAAACCAATTGTGGTTATTGTTTTCATGTTGTAAATAGTATGCTTGATTCTGTTGCATAAGGTAATAGGTAAAAATAAAAAGATTGAATTTTTGTTTGCTAACAAATGTATTAACGAAATAGGTTTGTTTTTTATTTATTAGTAAACAATTTTATTCAATGTGTATGCTAATAAGAACTATTAAATGAACTTGTTTGCCTTTAATTTTTTTCAAATATTTGATATTCGTTTCGACAAGCTCAACGACCGTGGTCATTGTATTTGCTGAAATGTTATTTTCCTCTGCCTTGAATGATGATAAGCGCGGTGTAAATGAGTATTCTAAAATCAATGGCAATGGAACGATTCTCAATATAAAGAATATCAAATTGAAGACGTTCAACCATTTGTTCAATATTTTCGGCATAACCATATTTTACCATTCCCCAACTTGAAATTCCTGGTTTTACGCGTTGTAAATGTTTGTAATGCGGAGCTATTTTTACTATTTGATCAATAAAAAATTTCCTTTCGGGTCTTGGTCCTACCAAACTCATTTCACCTATCAAAACATTGTAAAATTGAGGTAACTCATCCAATCTGTATTTTCTTATAAAAACACCAAAAGGTGTTCGCCTGGAATCATTACTGCTTGAAAGTGCAGGACCTTCTTGTTCTGCATTATTATACATGCTTCTAAACTTTAATATATGAAAAGGTTTGCCTTTATAACCAATTCTTATTTGCTTAAATAAAATAGTACCAGGACTGCTCATTTTTACACCAATAGCCACTAATATAAAAATAGGGGAGAGGATGAATAAAACTAAAACTGAAATACCAATATCCATTCCTCGTTTTATAAATTTTTGCCATTGTGGCATTACATCTTGATTGATTTCAATGAGTGCAGTTCCAACTACGTTTTCTAGTTTTACAGAACCGCTACGCATGTCGTAAGTATCAGGAATAATGCGTAACACCACGTTTTCATCTTCTAATAAATCAGTAATAAAATTAAGTTCTTGGTGGTTATTACTTTCTACGCCAATGATTATTTCTTCAATTTCAAGTTCTAAAATTAACTTCGATAAATCTTTATAATATCCTAAAAATGGCAAGCTATTGAGTAATTTATGATCGTCAATAATGCTTTCGTCAATGCCAACATAACCTTTAATTAAAAATCCTTGTGCATTTGTTTTTTCATTTAACTCCTTAACTAAAGCCAAAGTTTTTTCATTATTTCCAATCACAAGCGTATTGAAACCAAGAATTTTTTTCCTGAGTTTCTTGATGATATATGATGCGAAAATTAATCGTTGTGTAACTGTTAATGAAAAATGAAGAATAAATAAAACAAATGTAGTTGTGTAATATACTTGATAATTTACCACTGCATCGTCTAATAATAAGGCAAAAAATAAAAGTATTACACCTAAGATAGCAATGCTGAATGTTTTTGAAAATTCTTTTAAACGTGATTTACGCCAAACGTCTTTGTAATTTCCTGCTAAAAAATAAAGAAACACCCAAAATAATGGTACATAAAGCAATCCTAAATAAAAGTTTTTATCTAGCACTACATCCATTTTTCCGTATAAAGCTGTTTCTATAAACAGTTTTCTGTATGCAAAAAACATAGACCAAGCTATTGCAGCTGCCAATGCATCTAACAAAACTAGAACAACTAAATATATTTTTCTGCTACTTTTCAAAAATGTACTAATTTAATATTATCAATAAATAAATGGGTAATATCTACTAATGGTTCTCCACTTTTTTGAACCATAAAAAATATTTGAAATTTAGTTCCATCACCATTTTTCGCTATTTCAGTACCTATTTCTAATGACAAATCTAAATATAATTTTTTCCATTTTCCATTGGTAGATTTTGCATTAAAAACTTCATAAGCTTCTTTTTTAGTATTAGGATTGGTATAAATTGGATTTATACCAATTGAGAAATTACTGTTACACTTGTAATCAATTTCTAAAAAAAGTGAT
This sequence comes from Chitinophaga pinensis, assembly GCA_945876985.1. GTDB lineage: Bacteria > Bacteroidota > Bacteroidia > UKL13-3 > UKL13-3 > JAAFJM01. Next base: position 579 of record CAMCQX010000274.1, on the reverse strand, counting down.
ATGCCATTAGCAGGCAAATTACTTAATTCTTTAGAAACATATAATAATTGATATGTAGAATCTGATAATATAAATTTTGCACTGTTATTATTTGTTTTCCATGCATCTAGGTCATTTACCTTGGCTATACTATCTCCGTTTTTGGGATTTTGAATGGTAAAGAAACTTGAATTTCCATCAAAATCTTGTAACAAAGGAAACTTACAATTTGGTAAATAAGAAACTGTTGGAGAAACGGTATCACTGCCCAAATCATTTAAAGGTAATATGGTGTCATAATCAGTAAAAAATGGATATAGTAATCGTTGATCATCTTGACCACTTCGTTTAACGCCCGTCCTTAATTTAATATTATGCTTGTCTTTTTCCGTTATTGGAATATAAGTTGGCAAACCAAATGAGCCTTTAAATTCATTGTTTTGAAATAGCCATACATCAACAATGTCTTCACTTGTATCACCTTGTGTTAATAAATTGGTGTTTAATTTAAATTCTTTCACATAAATATAGGAAGGAATGGTTGATTTTTCAACAGAACAAGCCATTGCTAATAGCAACAGCAATGTTAGAAAATGATGT
>CAMCQX010000273.1 GCA_945876985.1 Chitinophaga pinensis | reverse complement strand
ATCAAAGGGAGGGAAGTTAATATCTGAAAACATGTTTTCAGCGCTTACCAATCCTGTAGCTTCGTATAAAGGAACAGTAATAGTTTCAATTATATTTGAATTTGCTGTTATTAGCTTTTGTGCTTCTGAAACTGAAATCATGATTTTTTAACCACAGATTGCATATCTTTTCATAGATACTTTCTTATGGCTTTTGAAATAATTTTTTGGCAATATAATAATTTTTTTTGCCACAGATTCTAAAGAATTATTTGAATTTTATATACTAAAGTCTATCAACCATCGTCTATCGTCTATCGTCCATCGTCTATCGTCCATTGATATATAGTCCATCGTCTATCAACTATCCACCCAATCCAATCATACTAATTTCACGTGTTTCGGTGTTTTCTTTTCCCCAATTAATATTTTCATTGTTACCACCAAGCATTTCTTTTTTACTTTTAACACTTTGATAAATTAATGGTTCAATGTCATTTCCTGCTCTAAAAGCACCTAAAATATCAGTTTCTTGTTTGCCAAAAAGGCAATTGTACATTTTACCTTCAGCTGTTAATCGCATTCTGTTACAACCGCTGCAAAACGGTTCACTCATGGTGCTTATAACTGCAAATGTTCCTTTATAATTTGGAATAAAATATTTTTTTGCAGTATCATTTTTCTCATTGATTAATTTGATGAAATTATGTTTTGATGAAATTACATCCAAAATTTGTTCATGAGTAAATACTTTGTCTTTGCTCCATTCATTGCCCGAAAAAGGCATAAACTCAATAAAACGAATGTGTAATGGTTTGTCTTTGGTCCATTCTATGAAGTTTAGAATTTCGTTATCATTAAAGTTTTTGATGGCAACTACATTTATTTTTACATGAAAATTATTTGCTAAAAGCAAATCAATGTTCTGCATTACTTTGTCAAATTCATCACGTTTGGTTATGGATAAATATTGCTCTTTTACCAATGTATCCAAACTAACGTTTACCGAATTTATACCTGCATTTTTAAATGTTTCTATAAAATCATTTACAAAAACGCCATTGGTAGTAATGGTTAATTTGATTGGATATTTTGATAATTTTTCAATGATTTCTTTGGCATCTTTTCTAACCAATGGTTCACCACCTGTTAAACGAATTTTGTTGACGCCATTTTTAATAAAAACTGCCGCAATGCTATCAATTTCAGCTGCCGACATGTATTTTGAATTGGTAGATTTTCCTATTGGTAAATATTCTGCTGTGCAATATTCACAACGCAAATTGCATTTATCGGTAAGTGAAATTCTTAAATAATCATGGTTTCGATTGTATTGGTCTATGATCATTCCTGATGATTATTTTTTGTAGCCGTTGAATCTGAATTTTTACTATTTTTTGCCTTTTTAAATTCGTTAATACCTTGTCCTATTCCACGCATTATTTGAGGTATTTTTTTACCACCAAAAAACAATAAAACAAGAAATAATATAATTAGTAATTCTCCAAATCCTAGGCCAAATATTCCCAATATTACTAAATGATTCATTTTGTAGTTTTATATAAATTAAAAATAAAATTAGTACTAAAGCATAAAAACTCCTTGTTTTAATACATTAGTTCAACAAAACTATTCAAATAATTTAAACTTACTAAAATTTAATTTTTAGTAAAAGGCAGAAATTATCAAATAATCATTGGATGGCTTTGAGTCATAATTTCAATTGCACCAACTGTAAATAATATTTTGATGATTGATAATTTTATATTTATTTATTAAGTATATGATAATATGCACCATTCCAAAGTTCAATACGTTTTTTCAATGATTCAATGGTTGCTTGTTCTGCTTCTTCCCAAAACTGTTGGTTATTGGCACATAAGTTTGATGTCATTTGTAGTGAAAGATGACTATGATGATCACCATCAACTTCAATATGTCTTTCCAAATAGTATTTGAAAATTGAAATGCTTTCAGGAAAGTTTTTATGTATATCGTTTACAATTGAAATAAACATAGCTGGGATAAGGTCTTCACGACCAAATGTGAATATGGCTGATTGTAAATAATCTTTGTTGCTATTAATAATATCAAAAGTAAAATTCACAAATCTACGGGCTTCTGTTGGTGTTTCAGCAGCTGAAAATGCAGAATTAAAATTGCCATTATTTTTAAGTGTTGCAATAAATTTTTCAATTTGGCTGGTATCAGCGCCACATTGATTCATGGCATCCAAATATAATTCAAAATGGCTTTTTCTAATTCCTGCTAAATCAATGTCTGATTCTTCACCAACTACTATTTCGTTTATCAAGTGTCTAGTTTCTGCAGAACCCTTTGGAAACCAAGGAACAGTAGTACAAGTCAGGTTATTTTGTAAGGTTTTTAATAACGACATAAAATCCCAAACGGCATATACATGGTATTGCATAAAAATTTTCAAATCATCTACATCTTTTATAACTGAATATACTTGATGATTGATAATTTCTTGTCTTAATGTATCAATCGAATTTCTTATTTTTTCAATTTGTTTACTCATTTTTTTAATTTCTATCTTTATTTTTTATTGTTTTAACAAAATGCTTTTAAAAAAGTTTCATTGAAAATTATACTTAAACAAATATTTTTTAAATAATTGCTAATGGTTATTTACATGCTGAATTCTTTTTGCTTCACTGTATATATTGAACCTATTATCTCTTAAAAAACCAATGAGTGTAATCCCAAATTCATTAGCCGTTTGTACCGCCAAACTACTGGGTGCACCTACTGCGCAAACTATTTTAATTTGTGCCATTGCGGCTTTTTGTATCAGTTCAAAACTTGCTCGTCCGCTAAGTAATAGTATTTTATTGTTAAATAATATTTCTTCATTTTTACTTCCTACCACAGCTCCAATTAATTTGTCTAAAGCATTGTGTCGGCCCACATCTTCGCGCAATAGAACTATGTTTCCATTGCTTTCAAACAAAGCACATGCATGCAAGCCACCAGTGTGTTCAAATACATTTTGTAATGCTCTAATTTTTTGTGGTAATGATAAAATCACCTCAACTTTAACAGTAAATTCTGGTTGAATAGTAGTTAAATTACACACTGTTTTTATGGCATCAATGCTTGCTTTTCCGCATACACCACAGCTAGAAGTAGTATAAAAATTTCGTTGAAATTTACTAAAGTCCATGCTTACATTTTCCTGTAATTCTACCCTAACTATGTTCTCATTGTCTTTTTGAGAATTGAGTGCTGTGCAATATTTTATTTGTGAAATGTGTTCTACTTTTTCAATAATTCCTTCAGTAAATAAAAAACCCAATGCTAACTCAAAATCATGTCCGGGGGTGCGCATGGTAACCGAAATATTCTTTTGTTTTCGATCTGCTTTATTGCCATAACCAATGCGTATTTCTAAAGGTTCTTCTACCGCTAATAAATCATT
>CAMCQX010000272.1 GCA_945876985.1 Chitinophaga pinensis | reverse complement strand
GTATGTAGTTGATAAAAATCCAGATCAAATTGCTGCGGCAATCAATGATTTTTATATAGCAAACCGTGAACAAGAATTTACTGCCAATATGGAAGTAGAAAAACAAAAATTTACTTGGAAATATTTAACAGAGCAATTGTTGGATATATAGAAGTTTTAATGTTTTTGGGTGTTTATGTGTTAAAGTTTTTGTAACGCATTCAGTATTTTAGCAATTTTCTGAATAAATTGAATAAGTTTGTTTACGATTATTTGTTATGAATTTTAAAGTATTAGTGATTCCTTTATTTTTTATTGTTTTAGGTTGTACTAAAACCACTCCTAATGGAAACGTTCCTTGTGATGAAACTCGTCATTACTATTATATTCCTGATTCTCTTAAAATTTGGTTTAGCCAAGTTCTTGATTCTGACAATCCTTTGAAAAATTTTGAAGCAAAATCAAGTACGGGTTTGTCTGAAACAATGACTGTGAATTCAAATTATAATGCATGGTATCAATCTCAAATGTGTGGAGCAACTAGGTATTTTAACTCTCAATACAACTATGCATCAACTTTGTATAATAATAGATTTTCATTGCTTTTAGCTTTTCAAACTAATTTTCGACCATTGGTTTATATTTGGAACGAAGGATCTATAAAAGTAGATACAGGTAAATTCAATATTATATTACATACCATTGCTACAAGTAATTCAGATACAAAAACTCATTATTTAGATTTAAAACAATCAGTTGGAATAAATTATTCTACCCATTTAAAAGCCATTTATTATGATTCAGATTATTATTGTAAAGACAGTGTAGAATGTGATACCTGTATTCAATGGAAAGGAATATATATGCAAGATAGTATTTCCTATAATGATGTATATCGTTATGTTAATCCTATGCAATATGGAAATGTAAACTCAATCAAAGAATTTTTAATTGATAAAAAATATGGTGTTATTCAATTTACCAATCGTGATAATACGATATGGAAATTTTCTCCTTTTAAGTAGTTTATTTTTTTTAAGTGGGTGTGGGAGAGGTGGGCCATGTGATGGGGGACCTCATGGTAATTGTGGTGATTATGTAAATTGTATTGATACTTTTTATGTTGATTCTGCTATTCGTATTACGCTACCAGATTCTATAAAGAATCAGATTGAATTTAAAAACAATAATAATTTTGTTTCAGTTTTTAATATTCAACAGAATGGTTATCCTTATTATTTAAAAAAGAATTTATTGTATAAATCAGTTCAAGTCGAATGTGGATCGCTTGCATGCTACGATTATTTTTTAAATCAATACAAAATTACAAGTTACAAAGCAACAAATGTTCCTTTTTATTACAGTTATAATTTAACCAATGAATCAACGACCGATCCGTATAAATATGTGATAGATTCAAAATTAACAGGTTATAGTATTGCATCGGTGCAAGTAAATGATATTGAATTTCCGTTGCCATTTAACAGACCAACTAATAAAAACAGTCGTTTTTTAGACTCAGTTCAAGTCAATCAAAGACTTTATCGAAATGTATATCAAATTTATTTGGATAGTTCAACAATTAACTACACCATTATTAAACCCATTGGAATTTATTACAACCAAACAAAAGGACTTATGGGTTTTTATTTAACCAATGGCGAAACTTGGGGATTAAATGAATAAATAATTCAACTTTGCTAATGGTTGGAGTTTTATAGTTCCATAGGAACGAAATATATTTAGCAACGGGTTTTAACCCGTTGAAAAATTGCGTAACATCCTACATGAAAATCCCCAAATATTGCAAAAAGCGAAGGCTTTTTGCAATATTTGGGGATTTTCGTTTTTTTTGAATACCACCAGTTTCACTGGTGGCTATTCATATTCAACTCCTTTGGAGTTGTTCTTTTATTATTTATCATTTGACACTCATAGTGTTTTCTCTAACCTCAAGTAAATGCGATAAATTTCAAAATTCCCCAAATTTTATCATGGCTTTTATTTAAAAGATTTGTTTAAAACAACTATTCTTGTTTTTTATAATTTACACTTTTGAAAAAAACAATTAACATACAAAATCTGCTACAAAAATTGAGCAATGCTTATCAATTTGACTTAAGGGCTTTTGCTTTGTTTCGAATTATTTTTGGGCTTGTTATGTTAATTGATTTAAGTATTCGCCTCAGCGATTTTAAAGCTTTCTACACCAATCAAGGTCTTTTACCATTTGAATATTTTAGTCAATATTTTTCTAAATATTACTTCATTCCTATTTATCAATTAAACGATGCTCCTTGGTTTGTAGGTATTTGTTTTGCTTTGCAAATAATAGCAGTTTTATGCTTTGCAATTGGTTACAGAACCAAGTTGTTTCAAATAATTTTGTTGGTGTTTTACATTAGCTTGCACATGCGCAATCCATACTTATTACAAGGTGGAGACGACTTGTTACGTGCCATGCTTCTGTTTAGTCTGTTTTTGCCATTAAATGCAGTTTGGGCGGTTCAAACTAAACCAGTTAAATATAGTTTTACCATTCCTGCCTTAGTAATTATGTTCCAAGTATTGATGGTTTATTGGGTTTCAGCACTCATGAAAACCTCGCCTGAATGGCATAGTGAAGGAACAGCATTGTATTATGCCTTTAACCTTGATTGTATTCAATGGCCCTTGGCCAAATATTTATTACAATTTCCTGCATTACTTCAGTTTTTAACTCCAATAATTTTTTACCTCGAAATTATCGTTCCAATACTATTTTTTATTCCTTTTAAAAACAATGTTTTTCGACTCATTGGTATTGGAATTTTTGTAGTTTTTCAAATCGGAATTTCCGCAACTTTGTTTGTAGGTTTATTTTACTTAATTAATCTTACTGCACTGATTCCATTATTGCCAAACAGCTTTTTTAATTATTTTAAAATAAAAGAGAATGAGCTTGATTGGAATATTTCGCACGATAAATTTTTGAACTATTTTACAAGTTTTTTATTACTTTATATTTTACTTTGGAACACCAATTATATTCCGCAATTCAAATATGGATTGGCAAAAAGATTTAAAAGTTTTGCTTTTGCAACTGGTTTAAATCAAAATTGGGGAATGTTTGCTCCCAATGTTTTTAAGGAAGATGGTTGGTTAATTTATGAAGCCATTACAACAAATAATGACACTTTAGATTTGAATAATAACAATCAAAAAGTCTATTATGAAAAACCTGAAAATATTTTAAAAACAGTGAAAAATGATCGTTGGAGAAAGTATGCTGAATACTTAATTATGCAAGACAGAACTTGGCTTCGCGAACCTTTTCATGATTATATTTTAAATAAAAATAAGGATTTAAATTTGAAACAATTGAACATCATTTACATGATAGAACTAACTCCTGCTCCGGGTGAAAAAACTACCATCAAGAAGGTGAATTTGAATGAATAATGGTGGGG
>CAMCQX010000271.1 GCA_945876985.1 Chitinophaga pinensis | reverse complement strand
GCAGGAAGACCAGGAGTATTTAGAAAAGCAATTACTGTGTTTACAAATACTGAGGTGGAGAAATCGCAAGTATATGTAAAAGGAAATGTGGCACCTTCAAAATATCAATTTGGTTCAACTTACACCTTTCAATATGGTTTTACAGCAGTGAATAATAATACTTTTAATTTCAATGTGTTAAATACCAAAAGTGATAGTGATTATTTAAAACTATATAATTTAAGCAACAAAGTTATAAAAATTACTCGCATAGAAACTCCACCAAATATAGAAGTAAAAGGTGCTTATTATGAAATGATACCGAATACTGATATTGAATTAAAGATTAAATTTACACCAAAAAGCAAAATGGATTTTGGAGAATTTAGTCAAGAAGTGAAAATTTATACAAACGATGATTCTTTTCCTGTAAAACTGATTTATGTGAACTCAAAAATAAAGGAAGATTTTTCATATTTAACACCTAAAGAATTAAAGAAAGCACCTAAATTTACTATTGACAAATTATCTCATCATTATGGAGATATAAGTTATAGAGACAGTTCAATTACCTATTTTACAATAACGAATAAAGGTAAAACAGATTTAATCATTAGAAAAGTAAATCGTTCATGTAATTGTGTAAATGTAGAATTAGAAAGCATGGTTATAAAACCTAAGCAAAAAGTAAAAATGAAAGTAGATTATACTTCGTTTAATGTGGTAGGTTTAGATATTAGAGGCATCAAATTAATTACTAACGATCCAAATAATCAAGAAGTAAATATATCAATAAGTGCAAATATTGTAAGATAAAAAAGTTAAAAGTATATGTTAAAAAAAATAGTATTCGTATTAGTAAGCTTCATTAGCGGAATTGCCGGTTCGTATTTGTTTTATAAAATGTATTCACCAGCAGTATTAGTTCAAGATTTCAGTAAAAAAAACGAAAATAATTTTGAATCGGTGAACTATAATGGTAGCTCAATTACCAGTTTAGATTTTGTTAAGGCATCGGCAACCTCTACTCAAAGCGTAGTTTTTATAAAAACATTAAGCAATCAACAAAACTATGTTGATCCTCAATTTGATTTCTTTAGTCAGTTTGATTTCTTTGGACAACGCGGACCAGTAGCAAGCTCCGGAAGTGGAGTTATTATTACTGAAGATGGTTATATAGTTACAAATTATCATGTAATAAAAGGTGCAAATACCATAGAAGTAATTTTAAATAATAAAAAACAATCTTATCAAGCCAAATTAATTGGCAGCGATCCTTCTACTGATATTGCTGTTTTAAAAATAGAAGCCAAAGCATTGCCACATATTATTTTTGGCAATAGCGATGATGTAAAAATTGGTGAATGGGTTTTGGCCGTTGGCAATCCTTTTAACCTAACATCTACCGTAACTGCAGGAATAGTAAGTGCAAAGGGCAGGAACATCAATATTGTAAATAATCAGTTTCCAATTGAATCTTTTATTCAAACAGATGCGGCTATTAATCCAGGAAATAGTGGTGGCGCATTGGTTGATTTAGAAGGAAGATTGGTGGGAATTAATACTGCTATTTCAAGTCAAACCGGTAGTTATATTGGTTACGGATTTGCCATTCCATCCAATATTGTTTCAAAAATTATCAAAGATTTGATTGACTTTAAAGAAGTGCAACGTGGTTATACCGGAATGGATATTGCGGATATTGATTCTCGCCTAGCTCAAAAATTAAATATCAGCAATAATTTGGGTGTGTATGTAAGTTCAGTTTTGGCCGAAAGTCCTGCCGATAAATCAGGTATTAGAACTGGTGATGTGATTATAAAAATTAATGATAAAGAAATTGATAGCAAAGCTATTTTTGATGAATACATGGCTTATATGCGTCCGGGAGATAAAGCTAAGTTTACTTTTTTAAGAAATGGAAAAGAAACTGAATCAACCTTTAACTTAATTAATAAAGAAGGTAATACCGCCATTCTTAGAAAAGGAACCATTACCTCAGAATCATTAGGAGCCGATTTTCAAACATTGCCTAAACTAGAAAAAGATAAATTAGGAATAAAAAATGGCATTAAAATTTACAATATTAAAAATGGAAAAATAGCCAATATTGGTTTGAGCGAAGGATTTATATTGATAGCTTTAAACAAAAAACAATACGAAAAACCTGAAGAATTAATTGCCGATTTTGAGCAACTGCGAGGACAGGTAGTCATGGAAGGTATTATGCCAAACGGAAGTAGAATGGTGTTTAGTACTTATGTTTATTAGAAGATTACAATCCCGATTAATCGGGAGAAAGATTAAAAGATTAGAAATTTTTTAAATTGAATATTGATAAAATCCGTTGCAGTTTGTAACGGATTTTTTACAAAAAAATTATTTGTTCTCACCAACTAATTTAGAGCTTTCAACTTACTCACTAATACTTGAAAATTTTATTCATTTAAAATTTCTTTATTTGAAACAAAAAGTGGATTGGTGGGGACACCAACCACGGACAAATACGAAAAACCTGAAGAATTAATTGCCGATTTTGAGCAACTGCGAGGACAGGTAGTCATGGAAGGTATTATGCCAAACGGAAGTAGAATGGTGTTTAGTACTTATGTTTATTAGGGTGAATTTGTATTGATGCCAAATAAATAAATCTATATTTGCGCAGCTAATGAGAAAAACCTTTGTATTGAATCTAATAATAATGATGGGTGTAAACCTGCTCATTAAACCATTTTGGATTTTGGGAATTGATAGAGCCGTACAAAACCGTTTGGGTTTTGATGCCTACGGGCAATATTATATTCTATTTAATTTTGTGTTGTTACTTTCGGTTTTATTAGATTTTGGAATTGCCAATTACACCACCTCTAATTTAGCCAAAAACGCCAATTTAATAGAAAAACAGTTTTCTGCATTATTCACCATTAAGTTACTTTTTTCAGCGTTATACATTGCGTTAACTTTAGTACTTGCCGCAGTTTTAGGCTATGACCAAAGTGTTTGGTATTTAATTCTAATGCTTGCTATCAATCAAGTAATATCTTTTTTTCATATTTATTTCAGGAGCAATGTGAGCGGATTACAACTCTTTAAAACCGATTCTATTTTATCTGTTTTAGATAGGTTATTGATGATTTTATTTTGTTCAATTTTATTATTTACCAATCTTTTTGAATTGAATATAACTAACTTTATTTATGCACAAACACTTGGTTATTTAATAAGTGCGGCCATTTCCTTTTCATTTATTCGTACTAAAATATCTAAAGTCAAACTTATTTTTGACAAAGAAATTCTTTGGGATATATATAAAAAAACTGCGCCTTATGCCTTACTAGCTTTGTTAATGACTCTTTAAACCAGAGTTGATAATATTTTAATTGGCAAACTTTTACCTGATGGCGATTATCATGGAGGAATATATGCTTTAGGTTACCGATTGTTAGAAGCAGCAAAC
>CAMCQX010000270.1 GCA_945876985.1 Chitinophaga pinensis | reverse complement strand
AAAAACTTCAGGTATTGATACTTCATTAGGTATTACTTATGGTAGAATAAGAAGTATATTAGTTTCATTAGGCGTTCAACCAAACCAAACTAAATCATTAAAATGGAGAGTTAACGCAGTAGCAGGTCCTTTTACTGTAAGCACTGATTTTATAGTTACCAATTTTACTTTAGGTTACGGAATGGGTGTTCAAAACCAAGTAGCTAGAACATTAGTAGCTTATCCAAATCCTTGTAATGAAAATATTTTTGTTCAATTGCCTGCTTTATTAAGCAATACTGCAACAATAGAAATAGTAGATTTAACAGGAAAAGTGTTAATTACTAGAACCATTGACAACAAACAATTGAACGAAGTTTCTTTAAATACAAACGCTTTAACTAAGGGAATTTATTTAATTAAATTAACAAATGATAACGAAACATTTATTCAAAAAATGATCAAAGAATAATTAGTTTGATAACAAACAAAAACCCTGATTATTGAAAGATAATCAGGGTTTTTTATTTTTGTAAAATTATATATCGGAATAAAATTGATATACATTTGCCAATTATGACAATAAATAACAACAACTCAAGTAAAAGCGAATATTTTATAGCATTAGAGGACCAATATGGCGCACATAATTACCACCCAATTCCAGTAGTAATTGAAAGAGCTGAAGGTGTTTTTATGTACGATGTAGATGGTAAAATGTATTTCGATTTCCTTTCGGCATACAGTGCAGTTAACCAAGGCCATTGCCATCCGCGCATCATAAATACCATGATTAACCAAGCTCAAAAACTAACGTTAACAAGTAGAGCTTTTCATAATAATATACTAGGGGAATACGAAAAGTATATTACCAATTTATTTGGTTACGATAAAGTTTTACCTATGAACACAGGCGTAGAAGGTGGTGAAACTGCCATTAAATTAGCCAGACGATGGGGATATGATGTAAAAGGAATTCCTGAAAATAAAGCAGAAGTTATTTTTGTAGAAGGAAATTTTTGGGGCAGAACCATGGCAGCTATTTCATCAAGTAACGATCCAAGCAGCTTTAAAGGCTTTGGTCCATTTATGCCAGGTTTTAAACTAATTCCTTATAACGATTTAGCAATATTGGAAGAAACTTTTAAAGCCAATCCTCATATTTGTGCATTCATGTTTGAACCTATTCAAGGCGAAGCAGGAGTTGTTGTTCCTCACGATGGATACTTACAAGGAGTTCGCAATTTATGTACGCAATACAATGTGTTAATGATTGCCGATGAAGTACAAACTGGACTTTGCCGTACTGGCAAAATGTTAGCTTGCGACCACGAAAATGTTAAACCCGATGTATTGATTTTAGGCAAAGCACTTTCCGGTGGAACCATGCCAGTGGCAGCTGTTTTAGCTAATAATGAAATAATGCTAACTATAAAACCTGGTGAACATGGAAGTACTTATGGCGGAAATCCTTTGGCTTGTGCAGTAGCAATAGAAGCGCTGAAAGTATTAACTGAGGAAGGTTTGGCCAATAATGCGGAAGCAATGGGAATCATATTCAGACAAAGAATGGCTGAGTTAATGCAAAAAACAAATTTAATAAAATTGGTTCGAGGACGAGGCTTATTAAATGCCATTGTAATCATGCCGTTTGGCAATGGTAAAACTGCTTACGATGTTTGTTTAGCTTTAAAGGATAATTTGTTATTAGCCAAACAAACTCATGGCGATATTATAAGATTTGCACCTCCGCTAACTATTACCGAAATTCAAATGCATGCCGCTTGCGATATCATTGAAAGAGTAATTTTAAATTTTTAAGAAGAAATCTATGAAAATTAGGAACTAATTTAATTTTTAAAAACACTCTCAAATATCTTTTCATTGTTAAAATCTTTGATAAAGTTTGTAAATAGAATCGTGTTATCTGAAATATTATTGTTAATAATATAAAGAACAAAAGCCAACATCATAACTTTCTAAATACCATCTTTTAGTCTCTTAAGGAAAAACTCCGTTAGGAGTTAAATATTGGTAAAATTATGTATGTAAGAGGAACTACTTGTGCCTAAACCAGCAAGTATTGTTAAAAGTTTCATAACCTTTAAATACTGTATTTACTGGTTTCCCGTGAAAAAGTTGGCTGTTAAATTTATTGCGAACAATGTAATTAAATGCGCCCATATCACCAGTATAATCCGATTTGTTGTGTTGGTTATATGCAGTATGAAAATCCACCAATTCTTTCAACAATGATGTCATAATTGTTATGTTGCCTCCAATAATTCCACAATTTAATAATGAACTGTCTGCAAATTTTTGTTCATATTCAGCAAATTCAGGAATCTGATTTCTAAAATGGGTTGAATGTTTCATCATCCATTCATTTTGTAAAGTTATAGGTTCATCGCCACAAAAAAGTGAAGTTGGATTTGCTTTAAACAACTGCTGTTCAAAAGGATTATTCAAAACTTCTACATCGGTGCTATCGGTTATAAACAATAATTCTATTTTGTGATCGTAATTCAATAAATAATTTAAATATACAAAATACCTGTAAACACTTAAATTGTAAGTAGGATTATACGTTACTTCCTCAAACCTTAGAAACTGACTGCTGTATTTTGTCACCGTTTCTGCCGAAAAACTATTGTGAAAAATAACACCATGCAGGTTTAAAGCTTCAATAGATTTTGCCCATTTTTCAATTAATGAAAATTCATTGTTAGGCAATGTTTCAGTTCGATTTACATCAAATACTCCAGTAAATAGGCAAGCAAAAATTTGTTGTTTATGCATGTTTTTAAGTAAATTAAGTATGCAACATGCTATTTTTTAACTTAGAACAAGTACTATTTGGAATATTTCGGTAATAAATATAAGTACGAAGATCTACTTTTTTAACAATATATTTTTTTGATACTCTTTCATAAAAATTAGCATCTGCACCATACATATTGTAAAAAGGATTATTGATAAAAACTTCCTTTTTACCAAACAGGGTTGCAAACAAAATGCAATCATCTACATGTATAAATTTCGATTTATCTAATCTATCTGGAATATAATAATCAGCTTCGTTGTCAACAATGGTTTGTGAAGTAGAAGCAATTAAATCGGCATGATTCATTTGTTCTATACAACTGCTAAGATGGTTGATTTTAAATTCATCATCGGCATCTATAATGGTTATAAACTGACCCCGGCTTTTTATTATTCCTCTGTTAATTGATTCTGCTTGTCCGCAATTTGGATGATAAATATAAGTAATAATTGAGGGAAATAATGCAGTGAAATTAACCAATTCGTACTGGAAAATTTCATCACTTCCATCGTCAATAATTATTAATTCAAAATCGCTCATGTTTTGATGCAATACTGAATTGATGGCACGTTTTACCAAATCAAATGGAGTATTGTAAATAGCTAATAATACTGATACTTTAGGTTGTTTAAACA
>CAMCQX010000269.1 GCA_945876985.1 Chitinophaga pinensis | reverse complement strand
AAAAAGAATGTATAATCTATCTCTATTTATTTAAAATGACTGATCTTAACGAATTGAATCCTTCTGATGCTGCTTTAAATGCAGAACCTACCTTAGAAAACAATGAAGCAATTAATGCTTCAGAACAAGTGATTGATGAAACCATTGAGTCACCAATTGAAACAACAGTTGAAATAACTGAAACTCCAATGATGGAAAATGAAACTACTGAAATGGTAGAAGCACCCAATGAAACAATAGCTACGCCAATTGCTGAAAGCAAAATGGAAGAAGCGGAAACTATGGAAGCAGTAATTGAAACACCCATTGAAACAGCAGTAGAAATGACAATTGCTGAAAGCATAATGGAAGAAACAGCAGCTAGCGAAGTAGCAATTAACTTAGCCACTGATGCATTAGAAATTACCATTGACGAACATGAATTTGATGCTGATTTAGCAGCCATTGAACACACAGAATTGCAAGAGCAAAATGATTATGCCAGCAAAACTAAAGATGAATTATTGGCAATGGCATTAGAATCGGCAAGTGAAAAACCGCACAGTGAGGCTTTTCAAATTTTTAAAACCATTAAACCATTTTTTGATGCGGCTTTACATGAAGAACAAAATATAGCACTTCACAATTTTTTAGAAGAAGGTGGAGAAAAAGACGATTTTGAATTTAAATCGGGAATAGCAGCAAAAGATACTTTTAACAAAGCGTCAAAAGATTTACGCGATAAAATAGCTACTGCAAAAGCAATTGCTGAAGCAGAAAGATTAAAAAATTTAAAAGCTAAAGAAACTGTTTTAGAAAAAATAAAAGCTTTAAATAGTTCGGAAGAAACAAAAGATAGTTTGGCTAAATTAAAAGAGTTACAAACTGAATGGAAAAACATAAAAAATGTTCCTAAAGAACATGTGGAACGCCTTTGGGAAAGTTACCGTGTGTTAAATGAAATATTTTATGACAAGTTGAGCATTAACAATGAAATAGCTCAAATGGATAGAGAACGTAACTTAGATGCTAAAATAAATTTATGCAAAAAAGTGAGTGAATTATCAGAAGAAAAAAGCATAAAATCAGCATTGATAGCGGTGAAAAAATACCAAGAAGATTGGAGAAATATTGGCCCCGTGCCAAAAGAAGCCAATGAAGATATTTGGACTCGTTTTAAGGCTGAAGTAGATAAAGTATATGGCGTAATTAAATCAGAATCGGAAAAGAATGAAGTTGTAAGACAAGAGAATTTAGTTTTAAAATTAGCATTGATTGAAAAGTCGAAGGAATTAGCAGATTATAAAACTACTCGCATCAAGGATTGGATGGCAAAAACCAAAGAAGCCAATGAATTAATGGAAGAGTGGAAAAAAATTGGTTATGTGCCAATTGCAGAAAGAGAAAAAATTTGGGATGAATTTAAAGATATTCGCAATACATTTTTCAATAATAAAAACAATTGGTTCAAAACATTTAATGCGGTAAGAAACGAAAACTTTAAAAAGAAAACTGAACTTTTTAAGCAAGTAGAAAATATTGCAGCCGCACCAATTGACTGGGGTAAGCAAACTGCTCAAGTAAAATCGTTACAAGAACAATGGAAAGAAATAGGCCCTGTTCCTGATAAATTTAACGATGAAATTTGGAAGAAATTTAGAGGTGCTTGCGATTTGTTTTTTGAAAAGAAAGCAGAACGATTTGCTGAGCAAAATGCAGAGCAAGGCACTAATTTAATTGCTAAAAAAGAACTGATCACAAAACTAGAAGCTTTATTGACAGCAGAAGGTGAAAATGCCAATGTTTTAAACGATTTAAAATCCATTCAAGATGCTTGGAGTGCTGTTGGTTATGTTCCAAACAAAGATAAAGATGCAGTAGGTAAGTCGTATAACGATTTATTGGATAAAATATATGGTAAGCACCGTGAATTGCGTAAAAACATGCGCAGTGCAGATGATAAAGCACATTTTGAATCAATGGCAAATAACCCTGACGGAGCTCAACGTTTACAACGTGAAGAAAGAGTTTTACAAGAACGCATCAAAGGTTTAAAATCGGATATTGATACCTGGGATAATAATTTAGGATTCTTTAAAAATAGCAGTTCTAAAAATGACATGTTGACTCAATTCCACGATAAAATAGCTGCGGCTCAAAAATTGATTAAGGATTTAGAGGACAAATTAAAATCGGTGAGAACCTTGAAAAATAATATTGGTAAAACCGAGGAATCAAAATAAATACCATGACAAAAAAAATAGTAAAAGTTGGAGATATAGCTTGTGGAGGCAATGAATTGTTTCTGATATCTGGCCCTTGTGTAATAGAAGATGAGTTGATTATGATGAAAACTGCCGAAAAACTGAAAGAAGTTTCGGAAAAGTTAAACATCCAAATTATTTACAAATCATCGTTTCAAAAAGACAATAGAAGCAGTTTAAAATATTACGATGGCCCAGGATTGGCAAAAGGCGTTGCTATTTTATCAAAAGTAAAAGAGCAATTTGGTTTTCCTTTGTTAACAGATATTCATTATCCCGATCAAGCTGCTGCAGCTGGCGAAGTATGTGATGTGTTACAAATTCCTGCTTATTTATGTATGCAGTCTACTTTAATGGTAGCTGCTGCCAAAACGGGTAGGGTAGTAAATATTAAACATGGTCAGTTTTTAGCTCCTGAAAACATGAAACATCCAGTTCAAAAATGTTTGGATTCAGGTAACGACCAAGTAATTCTAACAGAACGAGGTTTTACTTTTGGTTATAACGACATGGTGGTTGATCCTAGAAGTTTCTTTTTAATGGGACAATTAGGCTATCCAATCGTATTTGACATTACCCATAGCATTCGTAAGTATGGCATTCCAAGCGCTGATGCAAAAGGTGGAGCTCGTGAGTTTTTACCAGTATTAAGCAGAGCTGGTGTAGCTGCAGGCGTTGATGGTGTATTTATAGAAACGCACCCTGATCCTGAAAAAGCCTTGTGTGATGCTGCTTCGCAATTAAGTGTTTATCAATTAGAGGAGTTTTTAAAACCATTGATTGACATTCATAATTTAGAAGTAAGCTACAGATAAAATTTATAATAGAACTCTTTTATAATTCTAACCGTCATTGCCATCACGCCAAAGCGTGAGAAGCAATCTCACTATAAGTTTTGTTTGAGATTGCTGGTTATTGCTCTCGCAATAAATGTTAGCAATGACAACTAAACAAAACTTTGCAATAAATTATTGAATTATGAAAGAGATTTAATGTTATAAAAAAAATCCCAATTGAATCATCAATTGGGATTTTTTTATGTTAATTCATTCAAGGCATTTTCTAATTTGAGTAGTAAATCAGGAATGTCGTTTTCATTTAAAGTACCAACAGAAATTCTGTACCAATCAGTTCCATTAGGGCAACCAAATGCTGTAAATGGCACCAATGCTAACTGCGCACGATTGATTAAAAATGAAGAGAT
>CAMCQX010000268.1 GCA_945876985.1 Chitinophaga pinensis | reverse complement strand
CTAGGCGTGATAAGAGACCATATATTACTTTTTGAGATTACTCTCAAACTTATTCAAACCTTCGTCCGCTGGCTAGCGGATTAGAAAACCGTTGCTCTATCCAGCTGAGCTAAGAGACCAATTTTTGTTATATCCATCACGCTAGGCGTGATAAGAGACCATATATTACTTTTTGAGATTACTCTCAAACTTATTCAAACCTTCGTCCGCTGGCTAGCGGATTAGAAAACCGTTGCTCTATCCATCACGCTGGGCGTAATAACAGAAAACATATTTAATTTTTGATATTACTCTCTAACTTAATCGAACCTTAGTCCGATAATTAGCGGATTAGAAAACCGTTGATTTATCCATCACGCATGACATGATAAGAGATTATATTAAATAAATCCTTGCAATTGCTGCAAGGATTTATTTAATTTTTTATTCTGATATTACTTCAACTTTAATAGTAACAGAAACTTCACGATGTAAGTTTACAATAGCTTCATAGCTACCTAAAACTTTAATATCATTGATTTCAATTTTACGTCTATCAATATCATAACCTTTCACTTTAAGTGCTTGAGCAACTTGAAGTGGAGTTATTGAACCAAATATTTTGCCATTAGCTCCTGCTTTAGTAGCAATTGTAATAACCATTTCGTTCATGCTTGTGCTGTTAGCCAAAGCATCTGCTTTCATTTTTTCACGCTTCATAGCGCCTTGACGGTTGTTTTCTTCCATCATTTTAATATTTCCAGGTGTAGCTAAAACAGCCATTCTTTTAGGAAATAAAAAATTGTTAGCATAACCATCTTTAACCATTACTACTTCACCTTGTTTACCAACGTGTTTCATATTTTCTTTTAAAATAATTTTCATCTCTGTATGTTCTCCTTCAATTTAAATTATTTGATCATATCTCCTGTAAAAGGTAATACCGCGATGTGACGCGCACGTTTTACAGCTTGTGATATTTTACGTTGGAATTTTAATGATGTACCTGTTAATCTACGAGGTAAAATTTTACCTTGATCGTTTACAAATTTCAATAAAAAATTAGCATCTTTATAATCGATATATTTGATACCATTCTTTTTAAAACGACAGTATTTTTTACGCAGAATAGCGTCTGGCGTTGTATTGAATACTGACGAACCAGTATATTTTTTTTGTGGTTTTGCCATTACTTTTTAGCCTCCTGTTGTTTAGTTGCGTTTTTTCCTTGATTGAATTCACCATTGCGCTTGCGCACATTGTATTGAATTGAATGTTTGTCTAACACAGTTGATAAAAAACGCATGATACGTTCATCGCGTCTGAAAGCTAATTCGAAGGTACTTACAAAAGAAGCAGGTGCTTTGTACTCATAAATATGGTAAAAGCCAGTCGTTTTCTTTTGAATAGGGTATGCCAATTTGGTTAACCCCCAGTTTTCTTCATGAATCAGCTCTCCGCCATTTTCCGTAATTACTTTACGATATTTGGCTACAGCGTCTTTCAGCTGTTCTTCAGAGAGTACGGGTGTGAAAATAATCACAGACTCATAGTTGTTAAGGACAACACTCTCTACTTTTGTTGATTTTGTTGTTTTTGTTGCCATTTTAAACTGTTATTTTTTTAAAAATTTAGGGCTGCGAAATTATCATTTTTATTAATAAAAACAAGCATTCTTTTGAAAATAATTAGTTTTTGCATAAATATTTCATTTTGTTACAAATAACTTTTGGGTTTTGTAACCAATACTATTTAACTAAGCTTATTAAACAGTAAAAAAGCTACCCAGAATTTCTTCTAAATAGCTTTTTTATTGATATTATACAATTTGCTTAGTCGTCACCTTTTGATGATAACAGCGCTTCGTATTCTTCTTTACTACCTACAACTAATTTTTCGTAATCACGTAGTCCAGTTCCTGCGGGAATTAAATGTCCAACAATTACATTTTCTTTTAATCCTAACATTCTATCTACTTTACCATGAATAGCAGCTTCGTTCAGTACTTTAGTAGTTTCCTGGAACGATGCAGCACTCATAAAACTTTGAGTACCTAAAGATGATTTGGTAATACCCATAATTACTTGTACTGCAGTTGCTGATTCAGCATCACGTACTTCAACTAGGCGTAAATCTTTACGTTTTAATTGTGAATTTTCATCACGTAATTTTCTAACGCTAATAATTTGTCCTGGTTTGTAATTAGTCGAATCACCAGCTTCTAAAACTATCTTTTTATCGAAAATCCAATCATTTGTTTTCTTGAATTTGAACCTGTCTACAGTTTCTCCTTCTAAAAACAATGTATCACCTGGATCAATAACTTCCAGTTTTTGCATCATTTGGCGTACAATAATCTCAATATGTTTATCTGAAATTTTTACACCTTGTAAACGATAAACTTCTTGAATTCCGTTTACAATATAACGCTGAACAGACAAAGGTCCTTCAATTCTTAAAATATCTTGAGGGCTAATTGAGCCATCAGATAATTGAGAACCTGCTTTTACGAAATCGTTTTCTTGAACTAAAATGTGTTTCGATAATGGTACCATGTATTTACGGCTTTCACCATCACGAGTTGTAACTATAATTTCTCTGTTACCACGTTTAATACCACCAAAACTTACTACACCATCTATTTCAGTAACTACAGCTGGGTTACTTGGGTTACGGGCTTCAAATAATTCAGTTACACGAGGTAAACCTCCTGTAATATCACGTGTTTTACTTGCAACACGAGGTATTTTTACTAAAATTTCACCAGGTCCAATAGTTTTTCCATTTTCTACTACTATGTGAGCTCCAACAGGAATATTGTATTCTTTTAAAGGATTACCTTTTTTATCGTTTACTATTATTGAAGGTGTTTTGTTTTTATCTTTCGACTCAATAATAACTTTTTCTTTATGTCCTGTTTGTTCATCACTTTCTTCTTTAAAAGTAATGTTTTCAATAATTCCTTCAAATTGTAATTTACCTGGAAATTCTGATAATATTACAGCATTGTATGGATCCCAAGAACAAATAACATCACCTTTAGCTATTTTTACACCATTTTTTACTTGTAAATGCGCTCCGTAAGGAATGTTTACTGTAATAATTGGATTGCGAGTAACTTCGTCTAATATTCTTATTTCTCCCTGACGACCAATGATTGTATCAAAAATACCATCATCAGTTTTCATTTCTACAGTTCTAATTTCTTCAAATTCTAAAATACCAGCAAATTTAGCATTCATTTGACTTTCATTCGCAATATTAGATGCAGTACCACCCACGTGGAAAGTACGTAATGTTAACTGTGTTCCTGGTTCACCAATTGATTGCGCAGCTATTACACCTGCTGAATCTCCACGTTGAGCCATTCTACCAGTAGAAAGATTTCTACCATAACATTTAGCACAAATTCCTAATTGAGTTTCACAAGTTAATGCCGAACGAATTTCAACTATTTCAATAGAACTTGCTTCAATTTTTG
>CAMCQX010000267.1 GCA_945876985.1 Chitinophaga pinensis | reverse complement strand
GTAAGAGTTATTCAAGGAGCAGTTTTGGATGTGGCGGTTGACATTCGCAAAAATTCGCCAACTTACGGACAAAATTTTTCTATTGAATTATCAGCACAAAACAGAACAATGTTCTACATTCCACCAGGATTTGCGCATGGTTTTGAAACACTAGAAGACAATACGATATTTTTATATAAATGTACCGATGTTTATAACAAACAGAGTGAAGGTGGCTTGCTTTGGAACGATGCCGAATTAGGAATTAAATGGCAATCATCTGATCCTTTAATCAGTGAAAAAGATAAAATTTTACCATTGTTTAAAGATTTAGTGAGCCCTTTTTAAATTAAATTATTTGGTAATTTTTGCTTTTAAATAAAACTAAATGCTAATTACTCAGAAATATTTTGATAAAAACACTTTTTTACCTTTATTTGACTACTAAATAAATATCCAAAATGCGTAAAATAATTATAACATTATCAGTGTTTGCATTGATTGCTAGTTGCACAAACGATGCACCTTTAAACAAAGTTGAAGAACAAACAGTTGATAGTTTAGTAAATAATGAACAAGCAGCCAGCGATTCGTTAATGAAGGCTATTCAAGCTGAAATTGGAAGTGATACAACCTTAGAAGAAAATCAAGATTAAATATAAAGGCCATTTCACAACACGTGACAGATAGAAAAGACATAGAATTAAGTATTGTAATGCCATGCTTAAATGAAGCCGAAACACTTGCCATTTGTATTACAAAAGCCAATAATTGGCTGATACAAAACAATGTAATTGGTGAGGTAGTTATTGGCGATAATGGAAGTACCGATGGCAGTCAAAAAATTGCTACCGACTTAGGTGCAAGAGTGATCAATGTGCCTTCAAAAGGATACGGAAGTGCACTGATGGGCGCTATAGAAGCCAGTTACGGTAAATATGTAATTATGGGTGATAGCGATGATAGTTACGATTTTGGAAACCTTACTTTGTTTGTTCAAGAACTTAGAAATGGCTACGATTTAGTAATGGGTAACAGATTTAAAGGTGGAGTTGCAAAAGGTGCAATGCCTTTCTTACATCGTTATTTGGGCAATCCTGTTTTATCATTCATTGGCCGTTTGTTTTTTGGAAGTAAAGCCCGCGATTTTCATTGTGGCTTGCGTGGATTCAGGCAAGACATTGTTTCTGTATTAAACTTACGTACCACAGGAATGGAGTTTGCGAGTGAAATGGTGGTGAAAGCAACCATTTTTAATTTAAAGATTACAGAAGTTGCCACTACTTTATCACCCGATGGACGTTCTCGTCCACCACATTTAAGAACATGGCGAGATGGTTGGAGACATTTACGTTTTTTACTCATTTATTCTCCTCGTTGGTTATTCTTAATTCCTGGAATTTTCTTAATGCTTTTTGGTTTTATTTTGAGTGTTTTAATCATTCAAAAACCATTTGAAATTATTGGAAATATTAATTTAGATACCAATACTTTATTGTATGCAGGCGCATTCATGATTGTTGGATTTCAAGCCTTTATTTTCGGAATTTTTACCAGGGCTTATGCTGTACAAGCAGGTTTTTTACCACAAAACGATCAATTAATTAAATGGCTTGATATAGTGAGTTTGGAAAAAGGTTTAATTGCGGGATTAATTATATTTTTTGCAGGAATTTTTGGAACTTTTCATTCGTTAACACTTTGGAACGAAGTTCATTTTGGACGATTAGATTATCCATCTATTTTAAGAATTGTGATACCAAGTGTGGTAGCAATTATTTTGGGCTTACAAACCATTTTGTCAAGCTTTTTTATCAGTGTTTTAAATGTCAATAAAAAATAAAAATTATACATGTTAGGCTTACTTAAAAATTTACACCACAAATATGTTTTTCTTAGAAGAATAAACGTATTGTCAACTCAAATTGCACAACAATTACCAAACGATATTCGTATTTTAGATATTGGCTGTGGCGATGGAACTATTTCTAAAATGATTTTAGAAAATAAAAAAAATGTAAGCATTGAAGGAATTGATGTTTTTGCACGCGAAACATGTGCTATTCCTTTTAAAATGTTTGATGGTAAAACCATTCCATTTGCAGCAAATGAATATGATGCAACTATGTTTGTAGATGTATTGCATCACACCACCAATATTAAAGAATTATTGGCAGAAGCTGCCAGAGTAAGCGGTCAGTACATTATTTTAAAAGATCATCATTATAACAATGCGCTTGATTTTGGTATTTTGCGTTTCATGGATTGGATAGGAAATGCACCTCATGGTGTGAAGGTAATTTATAATTTTAAAAACCTTGATTTTTGGAAAACTACCTTTAACGAATTAGGATTTGAAATAGTTAGTTTGAATAACAGCGTTCCTATTTATCCTTTTCCGTTTAACTTAATTTTTGGAAGAGATTTGCATTTTATTGCAGTGTTAAAAAAGAAATAATCAAAATAAAAGATTCAATGATGTTGGATAAAAAATATACCGATTCGCGCATCAGTATTGTATTGATATACCAATCAAAATACGAAGCTGCTTGTAATCAAATTTTGCAAAGTATTTCAAAATCAAAAACTGATTACGAAGCCATTATTATTTGTAATGAAGCCGATGAAAAAGCCATTTCAAGTAAAAACCAAGAGTTAGTTACCAAAGCTAAATTGAAGTTTGTAAACCAAACTAATCATTATTTATTGGCTGCTTTGCAATTGGCTGAAGGTGCTAATACTGTAATTTGTGATGGTATTAATTTATTCAATTTGAATTCAACTTATAGTTGGATAAACAACAATAAAAAGAATTTACAAGGAGAAACAATTTTTGTAGCTGCCAGAAAAACAGATACTAAAAAACTTTCAATTACGGATAGATTAAGCAATGCTGCGCAACGATTTTTTACACCAACACATCAAACAGATGCAGGTTTTGGACAAATAATTGCTGGAACAGCAACGCTTCATCAAGCCATTGAAACCAACAATATTTTAGCAGGAAATGTCAATCATATTGTACTTCAATTAGAATTAAATCAAGTAACTATTGCCGATGCAATTATTAGTTCAAACGATAAAGTTATTGCTACTTCTTGGGCCGATGTTTTGCTTTCACCACTTAAATATTTTAGTTATGTTTTCAATTGGTTTTTAGTCAATCCAATTGCTGAAATAAAAAACAAGAATTTACAATTAGGAAATGGAAACAGCGGCATTTACCGTTTATTCTTTTTGCTAAGTACATTTTTTATTGGCTATTTTATGATGAGCAAAAGTTTCGACTTTGGCTTAACTTGGGATAGTAAATTACATAATCAATACGGTTATGATATGTTAAAATATTTTGAAAGTGAAAGTGGCGAAAAAAGGGATACCACTTGTTTTACTTCTCACCGAGATTATCCATTTTATGGTGAACATATCAATGTGATAGCTTCCTATATCAATAAAAACTACGAACCAAGTTGGGGCGAATATGGAAC
>CAMCQX010000266.1 GCA_945876985.1 Chitinophaga pinensis | reverse complement strand
ATACAACTCCTGTTCGTTTAAATTTAAAAGATGAATACAGTTATGGATTAAGCACTGTTGTTGGCGGTGCAAATTATAATTATGATTCAAAAGAAAGAACTGATTATTTTGATTATAACTTAGTAACGCCTTCAAAATTAACGGTAAGTGCTGCAATTATGCACCCTAAGTTAGGTTTTATTTCTATTGATTGGGATCAAGTAGATTACAAATCGGCTAGATTAACTGCTAGTAATTATGAATTTGTTCAAGCGAACGCAGCGGTAAAAAGCAATTATACCATTGCTAATAATGTAAGAATTGGTGCTGAATTAAAATATAAAAACTCAAGATTTAGAGCAGGATATGCTTATTATGGAAGCCCGTATAATGCAAGTTCTGCTGCAATTTCGCTCGATAATCCTACTCAAAGTATTTCGGGTGGATTAGGATTTTTATTTCCATCAGTTGATAATTACAGTTCCGATTTTTTTATAGATGGAACCATGGTTTATACTTGGAATACTTATTACCAAACGCCTTATCAATTAATAGAAAAAGGGAAAACAAGTTACTCTGCCGAAAATCAATCTACTATGATGAATTTTATGGTTACAGCTGGTTTTAGGTTTTAAATTTTAGATTTTCAACCATTTTAAAAGCTTGAGCAAAATACTAAACCATTGTTTATTATTTGTTTGAGCTTTTTTTTATACAAAAAACAATTAAAATTTTATCAAATCATTATATAGCGCTACTTTGCGCCACTAAAATTAAAAAAGTTTTGACATTAATAAAATCAATTTCAGGTATTAGGGGGACAATTGGGGGGCAAAGTGGAAATTCATTAACACCTATTGATGTAGTAAAGTTCACAGCTGCTTATGGTAGCATGATTAAACAAGAATCAGTTGCATGCAAAGTAATAGTTGGTAGAGATGCAAGAATAAGTGGCGATATGGTAAATCGTTTGGTTTGCGCTACTTTAAATGGTTTAGGAATAGATGTGATAGACCTAGGTTTAAGTACCACTCCAACGGTGGAAATGGCCGTTGTAATGGAAGCCGCTCAAGGTGGAATTATATTAACTGCAAGTCATAATCCAAAACAATGGAATGCATTAAAATTATTAAATAGCAAAGGCGAATTCATTTCTGATGAACTTGGAAAACAGATGTTAGCCATTGCTGAATCAGGGAATATTGAGTTTGCAGATGTAGATAAACTTGGAAAAATTACTGAGAAAAAAGATTATATTCAAAAACATATTGACGAAATTTTAAAACTTGATTTGGTTGATGTAGAAGCTATTAAATCAAAAAAGTTTAAAATAGTTGTAGATGCAGTAAATTCAACGGGTGGAATAGCAATTCCAATGCTTTTAAAAGCATTAGGCGTGGAAGATATTGTAGAAATATTCTGTACTCCTGATGGTAAATTCCCGCATAATCCTGAACCACTTCCTGAAAATTTAACTGCTATTTCAAATGAAGTAATTCGTCAAAAAGCTGATTTAGGAATTGTGGTTGATCCTGATGTGGATAGACTAGCTTTAGTTAATGAGGATGGAACTATGTTTGGTGAAGAATATACTTTAGTGGCAGTAGCTGATTATGTTTTAAATAATGTAAGTGATGAAAATTTAAATAAAAATGGTTTTGTTAAAAATACCGTTTCAAATCTTTCATCAACTAGAGCTTTGAGAGATATTACCGAAAAACACAGTGGAAATTATAATGCAAGCGCTGTTGGTGAAGTAAATGTAGTTACCATGATGAAAGAAACCAAAGCTGTAATTGGTGGTGAAGGTAATGGTGGCATTATTTTCCCGGAATTACATTATGGTAGAGATGCCATGGTTGGTATTGCTTTATTTTTAACTCATCTGGCCAAAAGTGATAAATTATGTTCAATTCTACGTTCTTCTTATCCAGATTATACCATTGCTAAAAAGAAAATTGATTTAGATTCAAATATCAATATTGATGAACTTTTAAGTGGCATTCAAGAAAAATATAAAAAACAACCTATCAATACTGTTGATGGAGTGAAAATAGAATTTGATAATGAATGGGTTCATTTACGTAAAAGTAATACAGAAGCCATTATTAGAATATATGCTGAAAGTAAAAGTGAAGCAACTGCAAACCATTTAGCAGAAAAAATAATTATGGATATGAAACAAATTATTAACGGACAATAATTGGCTTCTGGCTTTTAGCCGTTAGCCTCTAGCAAAAACAATAAATTTTATTCTCTATCTGCCAGCTGCAAAAGCTAGTATTCAGAGGCTAACAACAATCAACTAACAACAATCAACTATCAACTAAAAAATGCAGTGTGGAATAGTAGGCTTACCGAATGTAGGCAAATCAACATTATTTAATTGCTTAAGCAATGCAAAAGCGCAAGCAGCAAATTTTCCTTTTTGTACCATTGAACCTAACGTAGGAGTTATTACTGTTCCTGATGAACGTTTAAATGTTTTAGAAAGTTTAGTAAAACCTAATAGAGTTTTACCCACAACTATAGAAATTGTAGATATAGCAGGTTTAGTAAAAGGAGCGAGTAGGGGCGAAGGATTGGGTAATCAATTTTTAGCAAATATTCGTCAAACAGATGCAATTATTCATGTGTTGCGTTGCTTTGAAGACGATAATATTATTCATGTGGATGGAACAGTAGATCCATTACGTGACAAAGAAATTATAGATACAGAATTACAATTAAAAGATTTAGATTCTGTTGAAAAAAAGCTTCAAAAAGTAAGTCGTGCTGCTAAAACAGGTGATAAAGATGCCGTAAAGGCAGAAACTGTTTTATTAAAATATAAAGCACATTTAGACGATGGCAAATCGGCTAGAACATTAGAAATGAGTGCTAACGATAAAGAACACATTGCTGATTTATGCTTGTTAACCGATAAACCTGTTATGTATGTTTGTAACGTAGATGAAGCTTCTGTTGTGAATGGAAATAAATTTGTAGATCAAGTAAAAGAAATAGTTAAAAACGAAAAAGCTGAAGTGATAATTATAAGTGCTGCCATTGAAAGCGATATTTCGGAATTAGATAGTTACGAAGATCGAATTTCGTTTTTAAATGATTTGGGGTTAACAGAAAGTGGTGTGGCTAAATTAATTACAGCATCTTACAAATTATTAAACTTAATTACCTATTTTACCGCTGGTGTTCAGGAAGTAAGAGCATGGACAATTAATAATGGTTTTAAAGCTCCACAAGCTGCAGGAGTTATTCATACAGATTTTGAAAGAGGATTTATAAAAGCAGATGTAATTAGTTACGAAGATTTTAAAAAATATGGAACGGAATCGGCATGCAGAGAAGCGGGTGCTTTGCGCATGGAAGGAAAAGAATACTTAGTAAATGATGGTGATGTAATGCATTTTAAATTTAACGTTTAAATTAATAATTTAATTTTGAATTGTCATATTTAGGTAAGCTAAAAATGATGTGCAACCCTTTATTATCATATACTTTACTT
>CAMCQX010000265.1 GCA_945876985.1 Chitinophaga pinensis | reverse complement strand
ATACTTTTTATAGCTGCCATAACAGGAATTTTAGGCGCTAAAATATTTCATAATTTAGAAAACATAGATGAGTTAATGGCTGATCCAATTAATTCGTTGGTTTCGTTCAGTGGTTTAACTTTTTATGGTGGCTTAATAGTGGCAGCCGCGTCTGTTATTTATTATGCAAAAAAGAATCACATTGATCCCATTCATTTGTCTGATGCACTTGCACCAGGTTTAATGTTAGCTTATGGAATTGGGCGAATTGGTTGTCATTTAAGTGGCGATGGCGATTGGGGTGTGGTGAATTCAGCATACATGAGCAATGGCGCTGGTGAAATGATGAAAGCTGTTCCAGGTTTTTTTGAAGCCAATGTACTACCAAATTTTAGCGATTATTATGCCAATGAGTTTGGCGGATTAGCAAATGTAAGAGCCATTTATTTTGAAGGATGGAGTTTTTTACCTGATTGGTTTTGGGGTTTTAATTACCATAACAATGTAATAAAAGCGGGTGTTCAAATGACCAATTGCACAGGTTCACATTGCTACATGTTACCCAATCCGGTTTTCCCAACTGCCTTATATGAAGCCATAGTTTGCATCCTTTTATTTGTTGGATTGTGGGTATTCAGGGCTAAGTTTATTAAACCAGGAACTTTGATTAGTTTCTACATGATCATAAATGGAATGGAACGTTTTACCATTGAAAAAATAAGGGTAAACACCACCTATTCTATTGGCGGATTTCACCCAACACAGGCGCAGTTAATTTCTACTTCCATGGTCATTGTTGGCGCTTTGATGTTCTATTATTTTTATACTAGGAAAACAGCAGCTACTGCTCCAGTAAGCTCGAACGGAGCCAGTTCGGATTTGTAATCCGAACTATAAAATTTGCCTGAGGTTGGTGTTTTCACCAACCTTTTTTGTTTAGCAAGCCATATTTTTGAATTTACAATCCGCTTTTTACCATGCTAATAAAGTATTTTTAAGGTTGGAATTATCACCAGCCGGTTCGGATTTGTAATCCGAACCATTTTCTTTAAGGATTTGTAATCCGTATTCCACTGTGTCAATCAAAAGCAAATTTTTAAAAAGGCTTTTATTTTTTTGCGTTGCAAATGCTTTTAATATGAAGTGCGGTTTGCAAAACCGCACTGGCAGTAATTCAAAGTTAGAAAATTCAAAAGCAGTATAAAAAATTATTGATGCTTATAAAAAGCTTCAGCTACTAATAAGTCTTCGGGTGTGGTAATTTTTATGTTTTTGTAATCGCCAGGAATCAGGTTAATGGCATGTCCATTGGCTTCCAACACACTGGCATCATCGGTAAAGTTAATATGGTCTTGTGCTTGGTAAGCTTCTTTAATAATGTTACATTTAAAAGTTTGTGGTGTTTGAATTAAAAAAAAAGCATCACGGTTTACGTTTTTATTTCCTAATAAATCTACTTTTCTAATGGAATCTTTTAAGCGAACTGCGGCTGCAGCATTGCCTTTTTGGGCAGCTACATCAAAACTATTATTAATAATTTCAGCATTTATAAATGGCCTAACTCCATCGTGAATGGCTACTAAATCTTCTTCATTGCAAAGCACCAAACCATTTTGAACTGATTCAAATCGGGAAGCACCACCAGCCACTATTTCGTGTGCTAAATTGAAAGAAAATTGAGTGCATAATTCTTTCCAAAATTCAATTTGATTTGATGGTAATACCACAATAATATTTGAAACATTACAATTATAAAAAGCTTCAATAGTGTGCATCAATATTGGCTTGCCAGCTAATAAAATAAACTGTTTTGGCATATCAGATTCCATTCTGGAACCATTGCCACCTGCTACTATTAAAGCTGTTTTTTTCATTAAAAATGAATGTTTAGAATGATTAATATTGAAAACAAAAATACTTTTTTAAAAGAATCTATTTTATAAAAAAAGCCATATCTAAATTTATTAAATATGGCTTTCAATGAGGTATTATTTTTTTTACTTCAATTCAAAATCAACAGCGCCAATTTTAAATCCATCAGCATATATTTCTGCTTTGTATTTTCCAACGTTAAACTCTGTTCCTTTTGCCCAATAAATGCTTACATCTTGCGCTTCTTGTGTAAATTCTAAAATCTTCTTTTGAGTGTATAATGACGCTTCACCTTGATAACTAAAAGTAGCCGTTCCAGTAGCTTGGTTATATAAAGTGGTTCCGTCTAAACTTGTAATTTTTAAATAAACTTCCTTTTTACCTTTTTCGGCTACATAGTTTTCCGCTATTTTAAAAGTCAATTTTATTTGTTCTACTTGTTTGGCTTTCATGGTTTCTTTTTCTTTGCCATTGCTACGCATTTTTATGCCAGTTACTATTAGCGCTGAGGTATTTAACTTAGCTCCAATGGCTACTTTATTTTTCAAGCCAGCATTTTCCATGCTCAAGTTTTCGTTTGAACGTTTTTGATTATCAATATTACCTTTTAGTTTATAATTTTCGCGATTTAACACCACAATTTCACCTGAAAGGGAATCAATTTGAGTCAAGTATTTTTGCTTGTAATAGCGCAATTGCTCTATTTCTTCTAATGCTTTTTCTAACGCTCCTTTACTAATTTTATCTTGCGATAAAAGACGCTTAATTTTATCGGCATACACCTTTAAATCATTGTCTTTTTGAATCACCAAACTGTCTAATGAAGCATTTTGACCTTTATAACTAGCCAGCTCACTATTGGTAATGGTTAAAAATGAATCCAATGAACTTTTGGCTTCTTTGGTATCAAATAAAACTTCTTCAGTATCTGCTAATTTTTTATCAGTTTGAAAGTAATTATAGATAAAAAAACCATTCAACACGGTTAAAATCCCTACTAAAGCCCAAGGTATGAAAATTGCAAAACGATTTCTTTTTTCTTTATTTTCTTCCATATCTTACAAAAGTATAAAAAAAATGGTATCAAATGTTAAATATGGAAAACTTGATTATAACTAATTTGATAATTGGTTCAAAAGTTCCTTAAAATAATTTGCACTGAAGCGCAATCTGCTGCCATACCAACTAAACATTTCCCCATCTACCAATATTATTTTTACTTTTGGCAATAAGTTTTGTAATTCACTAATATGCTTTTGTTTAAATGGATAAGGCTCACTTGAAAGAAAAATAATTGATGGATTTTTATCAATGATATCTTTTTCAGTAACGGTGGCATATCGTTCTGAATTTTCTGCAAATACATTTTCAAAATTCAATTTTTCAATTAAATGATTAATAAAAGTATTTTTTGCAGCCACCATGTATGGTTTTCGCCAAATGAAATAAGCTATTTTTTGAGTATTTTTATTTCCAGTAACCTTAATTTTTAATTGCTCAAAATCTGTTTTTATTTGATGAATGATTGCTTCAGCTTCATTGGTTTTATGAACCATTTTAGCTATTTTTTGCATCATTTCATAAGCATCGTCCATGGTATTAATGTTGCTCATCCATACCGGAAAATGTTGCATTA
>CAMCQX010000264.1 GCA_945876985.1 Chitinophaga pinensis | reverse complement strand
TACTATTAAAGTATTTAGAATTTATATGATATTTTTGGTGATTATAGCGTTGGTGTCCACCTCTTCCCATTCCGAACAGAGAAGTTAAGCTCAATTGCGCAGATGATACTGGGGTAAAACCTGGAAAAGTATGTTGTTGCCGGATTTTTAAAAAACCTCACTTTTGTGGGGTTTTTTTATTTTATTTAAGTACCTTTTTTATACTATTTTTTTATATTATGACACAAGATTTTACTTTTAAAAGAAGAACTTTTGGAATTATTAGTCATCCAGATGCTGGTAAAACAACTTTAACTGAAAAGTTTTTACTTTTTGGAGGTGCAATTCAAATTGCGGGTGCTGTAAAAAGTAATAAAGCAACTAGATCTGCAACCTCTGATTTTATGGAAATTGAAAAACAACGTGGTATTTCCGTTGCATCTTCAGTTATGGGTTTTGATTATAATGGCTATAAAGTTAATATTTTGGATACACCTGGTCACAAAGACTTTGCTGAGGATACTTATAGAACTTTAACTGCAGTTGATAGTGTTATTTTAGTTATAGATTGTGTTAAAGGAGTAGAGGAACAAACTAGAAAATTAATGGAAGTTTGTAGAATGAGAAACACTCCTGTTATAGTTTTTATTAATAAAATGGATAGAGAAGGACAAGATCCATTTGATTTACTAGATGAAGTAGAAAAGGAATTAAATATTCATACTCGACCTTTAACCTGGCCAATTGGTATTGGTTCAAGTTTTAAAGGAGTTTATAATTTATACGATAAAAAACTACAATTATTTTCTCCTGATAAAAGAAAAATAGCTAATGATAAACATGATATTGAATCTTTAGAATCTATAGAACTTGATAAAATAATTGGAGAGAAAGCTGCTCATAAACTTCGTGATGATGCTGAATTAGTAGAGGGAGTATATGAACCTTTTAATAGAGAATTATATTTAGATGGATATTTAGCCCCAGTATTTTTTGGCAGTGCTATTAATAATTTTGGTGTAAAAGAATTATTAGACACTTTTGTACAAATTGCTCCAGAACCAAGATCAAGGTTTACAGAAACAAGAGAAGTGCAACCAGATGAAAAGAATTTTTCAGGTTTTATATTTAAAATTCATGCTAATTTAGATCCAAATCATAGAGATAGAATTGCATTTTGTAGAATTGTTTCTGGGAAATTTGAAAGAAATAAATTTTATCAGCATACTAGATTAGATAAAAAAGTAAGATTTTCTAGTCCTACTAGTTTCATGGCCAATGAAAAAAGTGTAGTTGATGAAGCATATCCTGGAGACGTAGTAGGTTTATACGATACAGGTTATTTTAAAATTGGTGATACCTTGACTGAAGGTGAAATGATTAATTTTAAAGGTATTCCTAGTTTTTCACCAGAAATATTTAAAGAATTAGAAAATAAAGATCCTTTAAAAACTAAACAGTTAGAAAAAGGAATTATGCAATTAACTGATGAAGGTGTTGCACAATTATTTGTTCAACAACCTGGAAATATTAAGATAATTGGTACAGTGGGTGAGTTACAATTTGATGTAATTCAATTTAGATTATTACACGAATATGGAGCTTCTTGTTCTTTTAGGCCGTTGAATTATGAGAAAGCAAGTTGGTTTACATCGACTGACAAAAAAGCTTTGGAAAGATTTACAACTTTAAAACGTCATAATATAGCTTTTGATAAAGAAGGTAGACCTGTTTTTTTAGCAGATAGCTTATGGTCATTGAAAATTAATCAAGATAATTTTCCTGAATTGTCATTCCATTTTACTTCAGAATTTAAAACAGAAAATCAATAATTATTTTCTATTAATATTTTCTTCGTATTGAGCGATATATTTCTCAAGGCTAATTTTTTTTATTAATTCTTCAATTAATAAATAAGGAATTTCATTTACTTTTTTGAATCGAACGCAGCCTTTGCCCATGTCTAATTTATGTTTAGCATGTTTTGGATATTCAGAAACAAACCAATCTAATATTTTCGTACTTCCATAAATTCCTAAATGATGAAGTACGATGAAGTTTTTTTGCGAACCAATATTTATATAGGGTAAAGGTAGTTTTGGGTTACAATGATAACCATTTGGATACACTGATTTAGGAACAACATAACCAATCATTCCATAACTCATTACTTCTTCAAAACCATCAGGAATATTATTTTTAATTATATTCCTTAAAGTACTCATTGGATGTTTTCTTTCTTCTGGTAATTCAAATAAATATTGCTCTATTGTTGTGGAATTTGATTTCATAATACTTGCAAATTTATTTTAAACCACTAAATTTTAGTAATTATTTTTTTGCAAAAACATTTCACATACATTTGCGGTTCATAAGGTATAAACCAATTAATAAAAATAAATATTATGACAATGTTAGTAGGCCGTAAGGCTCCAGTTTTTAGTGCAAGTGCCGTTATAAACGGTGGTGATTTTGAAGATAATTTTTCGTTAGAGCAATATGTTGGAAAAAAACATGTACTGTTTTACTTTTATCCATTAGATTTTACCTTTGTTTGTCCAACTGAAATTATTGCTTTTCAAAAAAGAATTGCAGAATTTGAATCACGTAATGTGCAAGTTATAGGTTGCAGTATTGATAGTAAATTTAGCCATTGGGCATGGTTAAATACTCCTCAAAATGATGGAGGAATTCAAGGTGTAGAATATCCTTTAGTAGCTGATGTGAATAAAACAATCGCTCATAACTTTGGTGTTTTGGCTGGTCATTATGACTATAATGAAAACAACAATTTGATTTGGATTGGTAATTTAGGTGAAGATGCAGTTGCATATCGTGGATTATTTTTAATCGATAAAGAAGGTATTGTTCGTCATCAAGTGGTAAATGATATGCCATTAGGACGTAATATTGACGAGGCTTTACGTATGATTGATGCTTTACAATTTTTTGAAGAAAAAGGTGAAGTTTGTCCTGCTAATTGGGAAAAAGGAAAAGATGGTATGAATGCAACTGCTGAAGGTGTGGCAAGTTATTTAACGAATCACTAGTATCAATTTTTTTAATTTCAAAAAAGTTTAGTGAACATGGTTTGCTAAACTTTTTTTGTATTAAAGTGGTTTATTTATTCAAGCTAGTCCACGCTTAAAATTGAAACGCTGATGCACTGCTAAGAAGTGTTCAAACCAACAACAACAATCTCACTATAAGATTGCTTCGTACCTCGCAATGACGCACAATACTTCAACAAGCTCAGCAAACTTGCTTCGACCATTCAATTCAACATCCAAAATCCAACATTCAAAATTTCTATTTAATCATCTGTTTCAATTCGCTCAATTTCATTAAAGCTTCAATAGGAGTGAGGGTGTTTATATCTATACTTTCCAAGCTCTTTTTCATGTTTTCTAACTCAGGATTTTCCACTTGAAACATGCTTAACTGAATGGTTGGCGATTTAACTTTTATGTTGGAATTTTTGCCAATTCCTTCGGTTCTATCTTGCTCTAATTGTTT
>CAMCQX010000263.1 GCA_945876985.1 Chitinophaga pinensis | reverse complement strand
TGAATCGAAACAATACAATTAATGCAAAAAATTCAAATGCCAAAAACATAAAAAATACATAATACTTATATATAAAAAATACTAGGTTCTTCATGTTTTTTACTTAGCCATTGATAGTATTCAAAAGCTATTTTGTTTTTTGGATTTGTTAGTTGTTTGAAATAAATATTTTTAAATTTAATATTATTGGTTAAATCCTAAGTCATTAAAAACTTATAGCTTTTTAAGTTTTTAAGTGCCATACCCGTTCCTCTAACTACTGCCCTTAAAGGGTCTTCAGCTACATGCACAGGTAATTTAGTTTTAGCAGAAATTCTTTTATCTAGCCCACGAAGCAAAGCCCCGCCACCAGTTAAATATAAACCAGTTGAATAAATATCAGCTGAAAGTTCAGGAGGGGTTAACTCCAAAGCACGAAGAATAGCTTCTTCAATTTTTGAAATTGATTTATCTAAGGCAGCCGCAATTTCTGAATAACTAACGCTAATTTGTTTTGGAATTCCTGTCATTAAATCGCGGCCATTAACGGCATAATCTTGTGGAGGATTTTCCAATTCACTTAAAGCAGAACCCACTTCTATTTTAATTCTTTCAGCAGTTCTTTCGCCAACTAATAAATTATGTTGTCTGCGCATATAATCTAAAATGTCGTCTGTAAATTCATCTCCAGCAACACGTATTGATTGGTCGCAAACAATACCAGCTAAAGCTATCACCGCAATTTCTGTAGTTCCACCACCAATATCAATAATCATATTTCCCATTGGTTCAAAAACGTCAATTCCAATACCAATAGCAGCGGCCATAGGCTCATGAATCAAGTAAACTTCTTTTGCACCAGCACGTTCAGCGCTATCTTTTACCGCACGTTTTTCTACTTCTGTAATTCCTGAAGGAATACAAATAACCATGCGCTGTTGAGGTTTTACAAATTTATTGGTTTGTGGAATCATGCCAATTAATCCACGAATCATGTGTTCTGCAGCTTGAAAATCCGCAATTACTCCATCTTTTAGGGGTCTTATTGTTTTTATATCTTCATGCACTTTACCAT
The DNA here is from genome assembly GCA_945876985.1 of Chitinophaga pinensis. GTDB lineage: Bacteria > Bacteroidota > Bacteroidia > UKL13-3 > UKL13-3 > JAAFJM01. Next base: position 2,442 of record CAMCQX010000263.1, on the reverse strand, counting down.
GCATTTGTTGGGCAGTACTTCCCACTGCTATCACATTTCCATTTCTTCTATTGATGGCGATAATTGATGGCTCATCAACTACAACTTGGTCTTTGTGAATGATTAAGGTATTTGCTGTTCCTAAATCAATAGCTAAATCTTGTGTTAAAAAACTTAATAGGCCCATTTATGCTGTTTTTTTCTGTTAATAAGTTGGAAGTATAATGATGTTAAAAATTTTTATTTTTATTTAAAACGGTGCAATTTAACAAAATTGCACACAAAATTTTTTATGTTTTTAAATTTTTTAAATTTTTTTTTGCAACATCATTTCAACACTTTTATTTTCAAATTAAGCTTTAGTTTTTACCACTCAACAATTTTATGGTCAATTTCAACATTTTTCAGGATGATAATCTTTCTTTTTTATGCTTTATTGCAACCCTTATTTACAAAAAGTATGAATATTAAAAGTATCAAAAAAGTTTATTTAGTAGTTGCCTTAGGCTTTCTTTTTTCTAATGTAAATGCACAGAAAAAAGCACCTGATAATTGGTTTAATTTAGATTATAAAAAAGATAAAGTTTATGGTGTTAGCACCGAAAAAACGTATACTGATTTATTAAAAAACAAAAAGTCGAAGACAGTTATTGTTGCTGTGATTGACGGTGGAACTGAGGTTACTCATGAGGACTTAAAAAGTATTATTTGGACCAATAGTAATGATGACAATAATAACGGAAAAGATGACGATAATAATGGATACATTGACGACAATAATGGATGGAACTATATTGGCGGTTTAGACAGTAATGTAAAAGAAGATAATTTGGAGGTTACCCGTGTATATGCCAAGTATTACGATAAATTTAATGGTGTAAAAGCAATTGAAGTTGCATATAACGACAAAGAATCATTTGAATTATTTAAAAAAGCAGAAAAGCTTTATTTGAAAAAATTTGATGAGGCTACCAAAATGTCTTTAATTTACAGTCAAATAGAAGAAAGCATTATAAAATTGAAAGATTTTGTAAAAACAGACATGCCTACTGAAAAAGAATTAAAAGCTTTTCCAATTACCAATATGTTTGATGCATTGGCTGTTAAAAATGTATCTATGGCTGTTAAAAGAAAACAACCAATAGCTAATTTGTTAGAGGGTTTAAGAGGAGCTAAGGAGCATTTTAAAACACAATTAGCATTCCAACTAAACAAAGAATTTAACAGCAGAAAATGTATTGGCGACAACTACAATAATGTAACTGAAAAAAACTATGGTAATAACCGAGTGAGTAGTCCTGGAGGTGATCATGGAACTCACGTAGCTGGAATTATAGCTGCTGTTAGGAACAATAATACAGGGATAAAAGGTGTTTCTGATAACACTAAAATTATGGTATTGCGCGTGGTTCCTGATGGTGATGAACGTGATAAAGACATTGCAAATTCAATAAGATACGCTGCCGATAATGGTGCAAAAATTATAAATATGAGTTTTGGAAAAGCACTTTCGCCAAACAAAAAAGAGGTAGATGAAGCCGTAAAATATGCTATTAGTAAAGATGTTTTGTTAATTCATGCAGCTGGAAACGATAATAACAATACCGATACAATTGAAAATTTTCCAATGCCTAGGTATTTTAACACGTCAGAAAAAGCTACATGTTGGATAGAAGTTGGCGCAAGCACTTGGATGAAAAAGAAAAACTTAACAGCACCATTTAGTAATTACGGCAAACAAACAGTAGATGTTTTTGCTCCTGGATTTGATATTTATTCCACTATTTCTGAAAATAAATATGCTTCATTTAGTGGAACAAGCATGGCAGCGCCTGTAGTAGCAGGAGTTGCAGCGGTATTACGTTCTTATTTTCCCGAAATAACAGCGGAACAAACCAAAGCATTAATTTTAGAATCAGCAATCAAATACAACAAGAAAGTATTTATTCCTGGAACTAATACTAAAGCGATGCTTAGCGAAATATCTGTAACAGGTGGATTGGTAAATTTGTATCAAGCGGTAGAATTAGGTATTGCTAAAGGTTATAAAATGATTGATTAATAATTGGGTAAAGCAATAATTGGAAAATTAAATAAATACGGGAATTACCACTAGATTATTAGTAAGAAAATTAAAATGAAAAACATTATTAGAACAGTAGTTTTTATAGCATTAGGTATTTTGTTTGTGTACACCATTTATTATTTGTACAACAAAAACCAAGAAAAGCCAACGGTTTATAAAACAACGCAAGCATTTGAAACCGATATAGTCAAAAAGACTTTGGCAACTGGAAGTATTGTTCCTCGCAGAGAAATAAATATTAAGCCTCAAGTTTCGGGAATTATTGAAAAAATATTTGTGATTGCAGGCACGCATGTTAGCAAAGGCGATATGATTGCTCGCATCAAAATTATTCCAAATATGATCAATTTGGCCAACGCTGAAAGCAGAATTACCCG
>CAMCQX010000262.1 GCA_945876985.1 Chitinophaga pinensis | reverse complement strand
CACTTGCGCAGCAACGATTTGTGCCACTTCCGCATTGAAAATTTGAATTGTTATTTGCCATAAAAATTCGGCTACAAACGCTATCAACTTTGTAAGGACATGCCCTGTCAAAAGCTAAATAGTCATCAAAATTATTGTAAATAATAATTCCTTTATATCCCACTCCTTGACCATCTTTATAAATAAATCCACCTTGAAATTGTAGTGGAGCGGCATCGGGCAAAATCAAATTTACATTGATATCGAAATTTACAGGTGGAAAAAAGTCAGTGTTTTGGGTTGCACTTTTATCTTTTTCGCATGCTGCAATTAAAATAATTCCAATGATGATAAATATATTTATACGTTTCATTATTTTAACCAAGCTAATATTTTTGGTAATGTGTTTGTTTTGTATTTAAAATAAGGTCTTTTAAAAGCTCCAAACGATTTATAGAAACGTGCTATTCCTTCTTTTTCGGAACCTTCAAAATCTATAAAACTATTTTTTCCTGCTAACTGAGCAATGACTCCATCCATTAAAAAATGCATGGCTCCAATTTCTTTTCCTTTACTGTCAGAAGTTCCCAAATGAAAAATAACTCTATCCTCATTGATGATAAAAACACCAGTCGCCACTAAACCAAATTGTTTGCTAAAAACACCCATTGATAGGAGCATATTTTGTTTGTTACAAATTTTGTAAAGTTGCTTTAGCATTAAATAATCTTTTGCTGTAACCCCTTTTGTAGCTGTGCCTTTGTGCTTCACATAAAAATCAACAGACTGCTTATAAGGCAAAACTTGTAAGTATAAATTTTGCTCTTTTGCTTTTTTTATATTTCTTTTTGCCTGCCCTTTATAGGCCGCAAATAAATCGGCATACGTTTCGTCTATTGGCAAAATAAAATTTTTCCTTTCTATTAAACCTTTCGCATTATTGTCTTCATTGAAGTTAATGTCAATAAATTTATATTTAGAAGGAATGGCCTCTATAAATTTTTGTACTATAAAATCGGGAGTTTCTAAACGAGAAAAAACCCCTAATTGCTGCGTAAAAAATGGTTGAAACAAATAGGAAATAAAATATTTTCTTCGATGCGTGATTGGCATGATAGTTTCATAATCATTTAAAACTAAAGCATCCCAATTGGGGCTTACCACGTCTAAATACCACGAAAAAGCATAAACCAATGAATTACTAGCTTTGGCTATGCAAGCATCCCATTTATGTTTATCTATTTCAGTATGTTTTAAGTAAGTAATCAAATTTTTATTCAAACAAAAATACAAGAATCTAAGTAAGAAACACGTACTATTTTTGATTTTTTAAATACGAAACAAATTTTAAAGTTTTTTGGCAAATAAAAAAGGCTTACAAGTTTCATAACTTGTAAGCCTTTGATTTTATTGGTGGAGGTGAAAGAACACCAGTAAAACCTTGAATTATCAAATTTTGAATGGTCATTTTATATTTAGTTTCTTTACATGTCTTTGCACTTCTCTTTCTACCTGATCAAAGTCGGGTAAATCTTTTATTTGATCTCTCATTGAACTTACCCAACGACCTTTGTATTGCGGCAATCTTTCGGATAATTTCTTATTAAAATCCAAGTGATTCACTTCTTTATTTTTACATTTACTTTCAAACTCGTTCCAAAAGAACTCAAGCTTCATTCCATGTTGTTCCAATAAAAACCATATATCGTAAAAATCACGGGCTTGCATTCTTTGCATGACTGAACGCATTTTTTCAACCAATACTTCTTCCAATTGATAACAGCAAAGCTGGTGATCTTCCAAATCTGAATAAGCAATGAAAACTGCTTTCATTACTGGTTCAAATACCAATTGTTCATTTTTCGAAATGTCAATCTTTACGCTTTTGTTATTTCCTTGCCCACCAAGTGGACCAATATAACTAATGTAAAAGTTAATGCTGCTATCTTCGTTTTCACCCCGACTGGAGCTATCGGGATCAATAATTTCTAATGGAATATTAGCCTCTTCTAAAATGAATGCAAATGTTTCCTTGAACCATTCAAAAATTTGTTCATTTGAAATGCCAACATTTAATAAAGTAAAATCTAAGTCCTCCGAAAATCGATAATCTTCAAAATAAATTTTATTTAAAACAGTTCCTCCTTTGAACACAATAATTTTTGATAGCTGTTCATGTTTTGCAATACCAAATAATATCCATGAAAGAATATAATCTTTTTCAATCTGTTGGTCACGAACTCCAACTTGTCTTGCTTTTTGTTGTATTTCTCCTTGTTTGATCATGTGTAAATAGCAGATTTAATGGTATTAGTATCCAAATTTTGCTGAATACTCCAACGTTTGTTGTGTTTTCCATTCATTGGTAATTTGGTGTCGAGCACGATATAAGAAGCCGTTTTTAATTTTTGCAAATCGTCAATAATTTCCGATTTTATTTCGAGCACTTCAAGTAAAAATCCTAAACGTTTTACCACTGCCTGAGAGTCAAATTTTTTCACATAATCAAGCAGTATATCGAATTTAATTATATCTTTTGAAGTGTATATTGCTTTAGCAATTTCTACTATTCCACCAGCATAATCTGGTTTGTATAAGCAATCTATAATTGTTTTTTCTAAATCAGAACACAGTACTTTATTGAAACTGTCAATCCATATTTTCTTTGCACCAAAAAAGTGTTTTTCGTTGTGATAAATGTATTGAAATGGTATATTTTTTATTTTTATTTCTGATGGACGAATTTGTTTTGAAACTACAATTTGTTCTTTTAAAGATGGCTGTGTAATAAGATTATGAATATGCAAAGCTGAATAGTAAGCAATATAATATTGGGCATCATTAACTAAGTTTTCTACTATCAAATGCCAATCGGGCATAAATTTTTCAGCATCCACTTCGTAAGGAATAACGTAATAAATTCCGTTTTTCAATCTCATCAAAAGTCCACGTTTTGTCATGTCACTTAGTAACTCCCTAAGTGTACTTTTTTTTACTGAAGGCATTGCTTTAAAAGCATCATGATAACCAAAACATGCTTTATTTTTCCCAAAGAAATAAGTTAACAGTTCACTGGATTGTGTTGATATATTTTTACTTTTCATAGTAATAATGTCAGGATAAACCTGACTGCAATGATACAAAATATAATTTAACTTCAGCATAATAAATTATATTTTATAGTTTATATGTCAGCATAAAGCTGACATATTATATACGAAACATAATTTACACTTCAATATTTCTAATAATTATAAAGTTAAATCAAACATATTATAAGATTTGAAAATAGCATTCACACGGGTAGGCATTTGTGCAAATAAAAAAGGCTTAAACAACTTCTTTAATAAATTTAATTTCTTCCATTATAGTTTCATTTTGAGTTATATTTATTGCAACTGCAAATCAGGTTATATCATTTATAATTAAAATTTTATTCAAAAATAAACATAAGTTTGTTCAACAAATTAATTAATTGAAAAATGAAAAAATTAATCCTTTTTACAATTTTATTGCTAACAGTTGGT